>CADEFY010000004.1:19841-31724 GCA_902826705.1 uncultured bacterium | reverse complement strand
CATGCGATAGAGCTGCTCGAAGTACTCGCGCATCATGCGTTCGGTGCTGAATTGGCCGGAGGCCATCTTGATGCTGGCCTGCATCATGCGCACCCACTTGGCGCGATCACGCCAAGCGGGCAGCACGCGTGATTCGAGCGTGTCGTACATGTCCTCGAGGTCGCGCAGGTCGTCGCCCGGTTCGCCGCGGCCGATCGCGAACCCGTTGACGCCGTCCTCGCAGCCCTCGGGCCACCAGCCGTCGAGGATGCTCACATTGAGCACGCCGTTCATGGCGGCCTTCATGCCGGAGGTGCCGCTGGCCTCGAGGGGCCGGATGGGGTTGTTCAGCCATACGTCGCAGCCGCGCGTCAGCAGCCGGCCCACGCGCATGTCGTAGTTCTCGAGGAACAGCACCTGCCCGGGGAACCTGCGCGCGCCCTGCACCAGCTTGGCCACCATGTTGCGGCCGTTGGTGTCGTCCGGGTGGGCCTTGCCCGAGAACAGCACGCGTATGTTGCCCTTCTCCAGGAGCGCGCCCAGACGCGCTTCGTCGCGCAGGATCAGGTCGCTGCGCTTGTAGCCAGCGGCGCGCCTCGCGAAGCCGATCAGCAGGGCGTCCTCGGGAAGCGTCACCTCGTTTCGCTCGCGCACCAGCGCGAGCAGCTCGCGCTTGCACGCCATGTGCGCGTTCCAGAGCTGCGCGGCGTCGCCGGCGGCCTCCTGCACGCGCACGTCCTGCCACGTGGGGGCGTGCACGCCGTTGGTGATCGCGCCGATCGGCGCGGCGTCGGCGACGCCCTTCCACATGTCGCGCGCCGTCTCGCCGTGCAGCTGCGCCACGGCATTGGCGCTGCGCGACAGGCGCAGTCCCGCCACCGTCATGTTGAAGGGATCGCCGCCCAGCAACCGCATCTCCTCGCCGGAGAGCTGCAGGCACGCGCCCATGCGGCGCAGGTCCTTGAGTGCATGCTCCTCGTTGCCTGCCTTCACGGGCGTGTGCGTGGTGAACACGATCTTCTCGCGCACCTGCTGCTTGGCGTCGGGGAACTGGATGCCCTGCTCCATCTTCTCGGCGATCATCTCGATGCCGGCGAAGACGGCGTGACCTTCGTTGAAGTGGTACGTGTGCACGTCGAAGCCGAGCCAGCCCAGGGCGCGCACGCCGCCGATGCCCAGCAGCATCTCCTGCGCGATGCGCGTGTCCGTGCCCGCCTCATAAAGCCGATGCGTGATCCACCGGTCCTCCTGGCGCAGCGGCTCGATCAGGTAGAGCGGGCAGTGGCCGAACTTCTGGGTGTGCCACACGCGGCACTGCACCTCGACCCCGCGCACACGGACGCGCACACGCACCTGCGTGTCCTCGAGCCAGCTCGAGTCGTAGCCCGGGAACTCCTCGTACGGCCTGCCGTCGGCGCCGATGCGCTGCACGCAGTAGCCGCGCGCCCACAGCAGGCCGATGGCGACCATCGGCATCTTCATGTCATGGGCGGTCTTGATGTAGTCGCCTGCCAGGATGCCGAGCCCGCCCGAGTAGATCGGGAACGACTCATGCAGTCCGTACTCCATGCAGAAGTAGGCGATGACCGGCTGGGTGCGGGCAGGTGCGGGCATGATGTCGGGGGTCTCAGGTCCGTGGGCGCGAAGCGCGAATGAGGGGGGATTCTAGGAGCCGCGGCGCGAGGGTGCCAACGTCCGGGCATATCTGGCTATCGGCGCCCTGCCCTCACAGCCTGAGCGTTGCCAGGACTCGCCAACGCACGAACGCCGCCCCGCGTTCCCGCGAGGCGGCGTCCCTTCGTACGAGTGGTGCCCGACTAGTGGTTGCGCACTGCCACGGTCTGCTGCTCGCCGTTGGCCTCTTCCATCACCCAGCGCACCGACCGCGAGCACGGGCAACTGCCGCCCACGCGCTTGAGCTTGGGCATGGCCTTCACGGCCTGGTCGCGCGTCATCTCGCCGGCCGCCACTTTGCGCAGGCAGTCGGCGTAGTTGCGCATGTCGCGGCTGGCGATGTAGCCATCGTTCAGGTGCTTGGCCAGGTAGTGCAGGTACTGCTCGGCGTCCTCGAACGTCTCGCCGTCGATCCCGACCATCAGGAACGCGTGCTCGCCCTTGCGGCGGAAGAACCGCTTGTCGGGCACCCGCAGCAGGTCCGCGAACGCAACGCCATGGTGTGTGCCGCGAGTGGACTCCAGTTCGCGCAGCGTGGTCTCGATCTTCTCCGGCGAGTAGTCGGGGAAGCGCGCGCGCAGGAACCGCGCGTAGATGTCGCGGGTCATCTTGGTGATCGCGACGTAGTACTGCTCGACCGCTGCGCGGTTGGAGAGATCCTTGAACCCGTACTTCAGGTTCGTGTGGCCGCCACACTCGTCGCCGAACATCTCCAGACCGCGCGGCACCCACTTGTTGAGCGAGTCCTGCATCATGTGCATCGAGATCAGCGGGTCGCCCTGCGCCGCCTTCTGCGCCCAGCGGCGCATCGGGATCACGCCGGCGGCCAGATGGAACGCCTCCTCGCGCAGCATGGGCGGCATGGAGTCCGCCATGGGCTTGTAGGCGCACACCTTCTGCATGGTGAGCTGGTACTTGCCCACGCGGTCGATGATCGCGGCGAACGTCACGTTGTCCACGAACGAGTCGTAGTCGAGGTTGAAGCTGTCGAGCACGTGGCTGCCGGTGGTCATGGAGAGGATCTCCTCGACCATCTGCTCGCCGGTGATCCCGCCCGACACGTGCGACCAGTCCTCGGACAGCAGCAGGTGCAGCATCTGGTAGCCGTGCCGCAGTTCTTCGGCCATCACGCGCATCACCCACGCGCGGTCCTGGTCATCCATGGCACGGTCGAGGGTGCCGGAGTGCTGCTGGATCGAGCCGAACTCCGTGGACGCCTGCGCCTTGATGATCGCGAGCAGGTGCATGGCCTGGTTCTCGGTGAGCTCATCGGGCTTGATCCGCTTCTTCTCGCCCTTCTGCTCGCCGATCTGGATCACGTCGGGCGTGCCCACTTCCATCTTGGCGCAGAGGCAGAACTTCTCGTCGGTGGGGAAGTACTTCTCCCAGTCGTCCATGAGAAGTTCGTAGTCCTTGAAGTTGTGACGGCGCCAGTGTTCGACGGCACCGTGGTACTTCTTGGGAAGCTCGATCGTCTCGACCTTCATCGCAGGAACACTCCTCTTCTCAGAGCGGGATCTCGAGCGCTTGCAGCGCCGAAGGCCGGAAGCCGATGCTTCCGAGGAAGCCGGTGAGGCTCTTGTCGTTCTGATCGACCAGCGTGCTGATGCTGGTCACGCCTCTCGAGCGGAAGTGCGCGGTGATCGCATCGAACAGGGCCCGACCCAGATCGCGGCCGCGGAAATCGGGGTCGATCCCGAACCGCTCCAGCCAACCGCCGGGCTCCTCGAGGCCGAACTCACCCGCCCGCACGTCGGCCAGCATGAAGCCCACGACCTTGCCGTCGACCTCCGCCACCTGAGATGCGAGCGGGTCTCGCCGCAGGTAGTACATGACGCGCTGCTCCCACAGATCGGGCTTGTAGCTGCCGGTGATGCGTTCGTCGATGCGCACGATCCCGGCGATGTCGAGCTCGTCGAGCGGGCGCACCTTGGCGCTGCTGGTGACCTCGGGCATGGGGACTCCGTTCACGGGACCACTGCGGCTGTTCGATGCAGTATCGGCAGGAGAGTAGCAGCGGAACCGCTTCGGCCGGAAGAGCTTGCGGCTCGCACGCTCCCCCTCGGAGCGGCCGGTACAATTAGAGGGAGACGCGCACCGCTCTGCTACATTGCGATGCGACATGCTCCCGCCTCAGACCCCGCACTCGCCTCGCCGCTCGCCGGCCACCTGGCCGCTGCTGTTCGCCGTGCTGCTGCTGGCGAGCATGCCGTGGCTGGCCACGTGGTGGGAGTCCGGTGCGCTGGCGCGATCGCCGCGCGAGATGTGGGCGTCGAGTGTCGCCTCGCTCGTGGCCGTGGCATTCGGTGTGTGGGTGCTGGTCATGATCCGTCGCGAGCGCGCCACATCGCGCCGCCATCTGGCCGATCTCGAGATGCTCACGCTCACCGACCCGCTCACGGGCCTGGGCAACCGCCGAGCACTCGAGCGCGAGTTGGCGCGCGCCATGCTGCGTTCGCGCCGGCTGCACCACCCGCTCACGCTGCTGTTCATGGACGTCGACGACCTGAAGCAGGTCAACGACCGCTTCGGCCACGCCGCGGGCGACGAGACGCTGCGCATGGTGGGGGCGGTGATCCGCAGTTGTTCGCGCGAAGGTGTGGACAGCGGCTATCGGGTGGGCGGCGATGAGTTCGTGGTGATCGCGCTCACCGATCTGGCCGGCGGCGAAGTGCTGTCGGGGCGCGCCGCCGAGGCGTTCCGCGCGCGCTCGGCGCACGGCGCCACACTCAGCGTGGGCGGCGTCGAATGGGACGGCGCGATGAGTTCGGGCGAACTGCTCACGCAGGCCGACCGGCTCATGTACCGGGACAAGCACATGGGCCGCCGCGAGCCGAGCAGCACACGCCCGCGCCGCGCCCGGTGAGTCCGGTGTCCGCGCCGAGCCGCGTGTTCACGCTGCGGCCGTCGGACTTCAACTTCCTGTGGGAGGAGTGTCGGCGCTGCTACTGGCTGCAGGTCGCTCGCGACTGGCGGCGGCCCCGCACGCCGTTCCCGCGCGTGTTCAGCGTACTCGCCGACCTCGAGGCGGCCAGCTTCGACGGACAGCGCACCGAGGACATGCTGCCCGGCGTGCTGCCACCGGGCACGTTCCGTCACGGCGAGCAGGACGTGCTCTCGGCGCCGATCGCGATCGACGGCACGGACTCGGCCGTGGTGCTGAAGGGCCGTCTCGACATGATGGTCGCGTTCGATGACGGCGCCTGGGGCGTGATCGACTTCAAGACCTCGCTGCCGCACGAGGTGAGCCCACTGCGCTACGGACGCCAGTTGCACGCGTACGCGTGGTGCCTGGAGCGGCCCGCTGAGGGCGCGTTCACGCGCGCGCCCATCGGCACGCTGGGGCTGCTGTGCCTGGAGCCGCGCGAGATGAAGCGCGGCCGGCAGACGCCCGAGATCTACGGGCGCTTCCACCCCGAGTGGGTGCCCGTCGAGCGTGATGACGCGGCCTTCGCCGCATTCCTCGCCGAGGGCGTGGGCGTGCTCGCGGGCCCGGAGCCGCCGCCCGCAGGACCCCGATGCGGGCACTGCGACTACCGGGCCCGCACGCGGGCCACGGCGTGGTGAGGCGCCGCTTGCCAGCCGCCCCCCGGCATTCGCTACACTGACTGCCCCTGCACTCTCCGCGCGTGTCGCCGCCCGCGCCTCACGTCTCTTCCGAGGTCCCCCGCATGATCCGCAAGCTCCCTGCCGTGGTCGCCGTCGCCGTGCTCACGGCCGGCGTGACCCTCGCGTTCGCGCACCCGAACTTCTCGAGCGGGCCGCTGCCCGGCTTCACTGGCGCGCCGGTGATCAACGGACTCCCCGAAGAGGGCACGTGCGTCGCCTGCCACGTGGGCAAGTCCCCGCTCCTCAACCTGCCCGGTGGCCGCGTGCAGATCCTGGACCTGCCCGAGAGCTTCAACCCGGGGCTCACGTACCGCATGCGCGTGCGGCTCGAGAGCGACTCCACGCAGCAGTTCGCCACGCGGCGCTGGGGTTTCGAGCTCACGGCGGTCAACCTGACCACGGGCGATGGCGCGGGCACGTTCACGGTGCGGCCGGATTCGATCTGGGTGCGCGACGCGGATCCGTTCGACCCATGGCCGACCCGTCAGTACGTGGTGCATGACAGCGACGGCTACTTCGAGGGCGAGACGGGCCCGGTCGAGTGGAGCTTCGACTGGACCGCGCCGCCCACCTCGATCGGCCCGGTGGGCTTCTATGTGGCGGGCAATGCCGCCAACGGCGACGGCAGCAACGGCGAGCACGACTTCATCTACACATCTGCCGACTCGATGCAGGACAGCACGACCGCCGTGCGCCCCAGTTCGTGGGGCGCCATCAAGGCGAACTATCGGCGGTAGCCGTCGCGTGCTCCTCGCCCTGCTCGCGGTCCTCCCACTCACCGCCGTCGCGGTCGCGGCGGCGGAGCGCCCCGGCGGCCCGCAGCACTACGTCTACTTCGAGCGCGAACGCCACCGGATCCAGGAGCGGTCGTTCCTCGACCACCGCGGCGTGGTCGGCGCGCAGCTCAAGTACACGTGGCGTGAGCTGGAGCCCGCGCGCGATGTCTATCGGCTGCAGCCGGTGCTCGACGACCTCCGATTCCTCGAGGCCAGGGGCAAGCGGCTCTTCATCCAGTTGCAGGACGTCTCGTTCTCCGAGGAAGTGCTCGTTCCCGACTACCTCACCGCCGACTCGTCATTCGGAGGTGGCGTCGCACGCAAGTGGGAGTGCCCCGGAGACGACGAGTCCCGCGCGCGGTCCGACGGCTGGGTGGCGCGACGGTGGGATCCTCGGGTCCGGGCGCGATTCCAGCGACTGCTCGATACGCTGGGGCGAGCGGTGGATGGCCGGATCGAAGGCCTGAACCTGCCCGAGACCTCGATCGACTTCTGCGAGAGCGGCAGGTTCCACCCGCCGGGATTCAGCTTCGCGGGCTACGTCGACGCCGTGACGTCGACCATGAGCGCCGCACGCGCCGCGTTCCCGCGCTCGGTCGTGATCCAGTACGCCAACTTCATGCCGGGGGAGTGGCTGCCATGGACCGACCACGGCTACCTGCGGGCCGTGTACGCGCACGCGGAGCGCATCGGGGCGGGGGTCGGCGGGCCCGACCTGATGCCGCATCGCAAGGGCCAGCGACAGCACAGCTATCCGCTCATCGCGGCGCGACGTGCAGGCGTGCTGGCGGGGCTGGCGGTGCAGGACGGCAACCTCGCCGAGCGCGATCCCGCCACCGGGCGGCCGGTCACCGTCGCCCAGTTGCACGCCTTCGCACGCGACACGCTCCGCCTCGACTACCTCTTCTGGGGCACCGAGGAGCCGTACTACTCGCGCGACGTGCTGCCGTATCTGGACTCACTCGCTCGCAGCCGGGCGCCGACAGGACCCTCGCGTACGCGCAGGTGACCGGCGGCGCCGCGTCGGATCGTCCGGCCTCCGTCCGGGCCGCATCACCTCCCGCTTCGTGATCCGTCGTCTCCGCGCCGGAGCCCGCGGCCCGACTCGGGTTCGTGCTTCTCGCCCCCGAACGTGGCGATGAGACCCTGCGCGAGGGCAGACCGCTCTTCCGGGGTCAGCCGTGCTTCGGGGTGCGCCATCGCGTAGTCGAACGGCGGCATCTCGGCCTTCTCCACCACCTCGCCGGCCTCATCCGCTTCCTTCTGGCGGCGATCCATCTGGCTCATGTTGAACTTCCTGCGACCTGCTTCGACGTGGTTCTGGATCCTCCACGAGAGCGGTGCGACGTTCGAATACCACGGCCAACGGGTCTGGTTGCTGTGGCAGTCGAAGCAGGCTCGACGCGCGAGTTCCTCGGTGCGAGGCGAGTCCCACCTCGGCGTGCCGGTGACTGGCGGGTTGGTGTGCGCTCGGCCGTAGGGTACGAGCTGGAACAGCACGAACAGGCTGGCCAGCATCAGGCCGGCACGCAGGATCAGTCGACGGCTCGGGGTCATGGAGCACTCCTCGCGAAGGGGTGGGTGGCGCCTGCGGAGCGCCTGCGTATGCTGCACATGCAGTCTCCGCCGTTCGCGCGATCGCGCCATCGGTCGCGCGACGGGGACCGCCCACGCAACTCGTTGTCCCATCATGTTTCCGTCATCCGACGGAGGTGCCTTGGAGTCCTCGGACCAGCGTCCGCCGCTGTGGCTCGCCGGCCTGCTGTTGCTGATCGCGGCGCTGGCGCTGGCCGACCTCATGCTCGACGGACCCATGCCGCTGACCAGCGCGCACCTGTGGCTCGAGGTGTCGTTCGTGGCCCTCTGCCTCGGATCGGCCGCCTGGCTGGGTCGCGCGTGGCTGCGCGCGGAGCACTCTCTCGCCCGAGTGCGCGACGCCCTGCAGGCACGCGAGGGCGAGCGCGACGCGTGGCGCCGCCGCGCCGAAGTGGCGCTGCGCGGGCTGGGCGCGGCGATCGACGAGCAGCTCACGCAGTGGCGGCTCACGCCGGCCGAGAAGGAGACGGCGATGCTGCTGCTCAAGGGGCTCAGCCACAAGGAGGTGGCGGCGGTGTGCGGCCGCAGCGAGCGCACGGTGCGGCAGCACGCGATCGCGGTGTATCGCAAGTCGGGGCTCGCCGGCCGCGCCGAACTCTCGGCCTACTTCCTCGAGGACCTGATGCTGCCCGGTGCACCGCCGGCCGAGGCGCCGCCGAGCGCCTGAGCCGCAGGGGCTACATCATCGCCACGCGGTGCACCACCTCGACGCGGCGTTCCATGGCCCAGGGCCAGCGGAACCGCACGGCCAGGTTCTGCGGCTCGTTGGCGGCGTGCCATTCGGTGGGGTGGGCGTCGCCGCGCAGCTCGTCCGCGAAGTCGGGGTCCACGGCTTCGCCCGCCACCCACGACTGGTCCACGGGCGGTGCGCCGGCACGCTTGGGCCGCGGCGCGGGCGCGTGGTGCTTGGTGAGCTGCTTGCCGAGCCAGGTGATCACGCGCGGCCGCAGGTCTCCCAGCATGTTGAAGCAGTCGTGCGCGCCACGCGGGTAGTAGATCAGCTCGCGCTCGCACGTGGCGGCGGCGAAGATGCGCTGCGCCTCCTCGGGCGGCGTGATGATGTCGTGCCCGCCGCTCGCGAGCAGCATGGGGCAGGTGATCTGCGGGAGCGCGTCCTCGAGCGTGATGCGCGGGATGTGCTTCTCCATCTCGGCCACCGGCATCGCGTAGAGCGCGGCCAGTTCGCGGCGCAGGGAGGCCAGCGTGACGTTCCAGTAGACGTCTGCGGAGTACGGCGGGCTCACGGCCGCCACCGCACGGATGCGCTTGTCGTGCGCCGCCATGCGCAGCACGCAGTAGCCGCCCAGCGACAGGCCCATGAACGCGACCGAGTCGGGGTCCAGTTCGGGGTGCGTCTCGATGTGGTTCACGATCGCCACGCCGATCGGCCGCGGCTCAGCCACATGCGAGAGGCGATGGAACGTCTCGCCCAAGCCCGGACCGTCGAAGATGATCGTGGCGATGCCGCGGCGCACGAGCGCCTCGGACCACCAGTGCAGCTCCTCCTTGACGGCGTTCGTGCCGTGGAACAGCACCACCACCGGTCGCGGCCCGTCGCCGGTGGGCACACGCAGGAACCCCTTGAGCGTGCGGCCGTGGAAGGGCACGTGGAACGGCACCGCGGGCGGATCGAACAACGGGGCGGCCTGCTCGTACGTGCGCACGCACGCGGCGTGCAGCCCCTGCTTGCGCGAGGGGTCGAGGAACAGCACGTACTGCGAGAAGTTGTAGGCCGCGCTCGCCGCCAGCAGGTGGTCGCGCGCCTCTTCGGCGCGGCCCGCGTCGCGGGCGGCGAGCCCCGCACGCTCACGGCGCAGCGCCAGCTCCTCCCACGCGTCGGCCCACGCCTCGAGGCCCGT
Source organism: uncultured bacterium (assembly GCA_902826705.1). GTDB lineage: Bacteria > Eisenbacteria > RBG-16-71-46 > RBG-16-71-46 > RBG-16-71-46 > CADEFY01. The sequence goes on along the minus strand of CADEFY010000004.1, from coordinate 22,231 downwards.
GATGCGGCCGAGCACCCAGTCGAGATCGCCGGGATGCACGCCGTGATGGATGAACTGCAACTTGGCCCAGGCGGGCATGGCGCGCGCGGCGCCGAGCTGGAGGGAGAGGCGCACGAAGCCGGGGCGCAGGAACTGGCTCCGCAGCATGTGCGGGACCAGTGTGTCGAGCCTGCCGGTCTTGACCTGCATGACGCGCCTCTCGGGTGACGGTCCGGGCTGCACTTCTGATGTCGGAGCCCCTCATCGGGAATGCTGTCGCATGGCCCGTGCCGATCCAGCACCCCACGCCTCGCCGCTCCTGAAGCGAGTTTCGGAAGCGCCGCGCCGGTTCTTGAGGCAGTCTGAGCCGCTGACGTGGCGCCCCTGCCACGCCGCTGGGGCGGTTCGCGCATGCGCTGGGTGCGGGGGCATGGTGGGGCGGCGGCGGTTCGATCGAGGTTCGCCCGCGCACCGCACGCCTCGAGCCCACAGACCCGGAGTCGCCGATGATCCCACTCCCCGCCCGACGTCTCGCCGCCGTCACCGGACTCGTCGCGTGGTTCGCACTCGCCTTGCAGGCGGCGTTGTCGGTGGCGCTGTCGCTCGATCGCGGCCGCAGTCTGGCCGAGGCGGTGCTGCACTACCTGGGTTACTTCACCATCCTCACCAACCTGCTCGGCGCACTCGCCCTCACGGCCGGGGCGTCGCGGGCACCCTCTTGGCTGGGCGAACGGCTCCGGCATCCCGCGGCGATCCACGCGATCGCCACGCTGCTCCTGCTGGTGGGAGTCGCGTACTCGCTGCTGCTCATGCACCTCTGGGAGCCCACGGGCTGGCAGCTCCTCGCCGACGTGCTGCTGCACCATGCGCTGCCGCTCGCGTTCCTCGGGTACTGGGCGCTGGCCGTGCCGCGCGGCGCGGTGCGACTGCGCGAGCTGGCGCCCTGGGTCGCGTGGCCAGCCGCCTACTTCGTGCTCCACACCGTGCGCGGGCGCCTGAGCGGCGTCTACCCCTATCCGTTCCTCGACGACTCGGTGCTCGGCCTGGGCCGCGCGCTGCTCCACGGAGTGGGACTGCTGGCCGCGTGCAGCGTGGCCGCGGCGGCGCTCGCGTGGTCGAAGCGCGCGCGAATCGCGGGGTGAGCGGCGGGGCTCAGGCGCCCGCCAGCACCCTCGCCCGGTACGCCGCGCGCAACTGCTCGCCGATCGCGGTCTCGGGCAGCGCGCGGCCCTGCACGTGCGAGAGCGGCAGCACTTCCTGCACCGAGTTGGTCAGGAACGCCTCGAGCGCCCATGTCATGCAGCCGGCGGGCAGATCCGCCTCGCGGCAGGGCACCTCGAGCGCGCGGCAGAGCTCGAACACGAGCGCGCGTGCGATGCCCGGCAGCACGTCCCGCGACAGCGGCGGGGTGAGCACCTCGCCGTCGCGCACCACGAACACGTTGCTCGCGCCGCCCTCGAGCAGGAACCCGTCCTTGTCCACGAGCAGCGCCTCGTCCACGCCTTCAGCGCGGGCGAACTCGCGCGCCAGGTCCCACGCGAGCCGGCTCGTGGTCTTGTGCCGGCCCACGAACCCGGGTGAGAACGCGTGCGGCAGCATCACCGAGGTACCCGTGCCGCGGCGTGTGCCCGGCCACAGCCGCCCCGCGAGTGGCTCGGCCTCGATCCAACAACCCGTGCGAGTGGGCCGGCCGCCCGCGATGCCGCGCGTCACGGTGATGCGCGCCACCGCGTCGCGCAGGCTGAGCGCTGCGAGCAGCTCGTCGAGCGCTTCGCGCAGCCGGCGCGGCGAGGGCGGCACGGGGAACCCGAGCTCCGCCGCCGACAGCACCAGTCGCTCCATGTGCCGCTGCCACTCGTGCGGCTGTCCTGCGTTGATGCGCAGCGTCTCGAAGATGCCACCGCCGTCGCGCGCGCCACGGTCGTACAGGCTGAGCGCCGCGTCCGCGCCGCTCACCAGGCGGCCGTTCAGCCACGCGAGGCGGTCCGGCACGCGAGCGCCGGGAGGCAGCGCCAGACTCAAGGAGTGCGCTCGAGCTCGGGGGTGAGGCTCAGCTCGCCGAGCACGGTGGAGAACGCGGCCCGCAGGCCCTCGGCCTTGTCGAGCGTCTCGCGATACTCGGTGTCGGGGTCACTGTCGGCCGTCACGCCGCCGCCGGCCGCGAAGCGCAGCGTGTCGCCCGAGGCGACCGCCGTGCGGATCGCGATGCTCCAGTCGGCGTCGCCGTCCCAGCCGACCCAGCCGATCGCGCCGCAGTACACGTGCCGGCGCACGGGCTCGAGCGAATCGATCAGTTCCATGGCGCGGATCTTGGGCGCGCCGGTGATCGAGGCCCCGGGGAAGCAGGCATGCAGCAGGTCGAACGCATCGAGGCCCTCGATGGTGTCGTGCGCGGCCGGCTCGGCATGGCT
>CADEFY010000004.1:11399-19831 GCA_902826705.1 uncultured bacterium | reverse complement strand
GCTTGCTGTCGGCGACGATGCCGGCGCCCGCCTGGAAGCTGTACGTATCGCCGCGGAACACCAGCGTGCGAATGGTGATGGCCTGGTCCATGGAAATAGCCTTGGCACCTGGGCCACTGTGGCCGAAGTAGCCGACGGTGCCGCCGTAGAATCCACGCCGCACCGGCTCCAGTTCTTCGATGATTTCCATGGCGCGCACTTTCGGCGCGCCCACCAGCGTGCCGGCGGGGAAAGTCGCGGCGAACAGGTCGAACGCGTCCTTGCCCGGCGCGAGTTCGCCGTTCACGCCGCTCACGATGTGCATCACCGTGCTGTAGCGTTCGATGATGCGATACGGATCGACGCCCACGCTGCCCGCCTTGGCCACGCGGCCCAGGTCGTTGCGCGACACATCCACGATCATCACGTTCTCCGCGCGGTCCTTGGCGCTCGCCTGTAGTTCGGCGGCCAGCCGCGCGTCGTCCTCCGGCGTGCGGCCGCGCGGACGCGTGCCCTTGATCGGGCGCGTCTCCACGTGCTGCCCGCGCAGCTCGAGGAACCGCTCGGGGCTCGCCGACAGCACGGCGTGGTCGCCGTGGTGCAGGAACGCCGCGCACGGTGCGGGGGAGTGCTGCGTCAGCGCCTCGTACAGCTCGAGCGCGCGCGACGCGGCGCCCGGCACCGGCACACTCCATCGCTGCGACAGGTTGGCCTGGAACAGGTCGCCGCGTGCGATCGACTGCCGCACCGCCTCGACCGCGCGACGATAGCCCTCGGGCGTGAACGTGCACGAGACCATCGGGCCGACGCCGGGCGTCTCGACCGGCGCGGCGTGCAGCGGCGCGCCCTCGAGCCGGTCGCGGAACGTGGCGAGCCGCTCCTTGGCGCGCTCCAGAGCGTCGGCGCCCTGGAACGGCATGCCCGTCGAGATCAACCACGACTCGCGCGTGTCGTGATCGTAGGCGCCCACCACGTCATAGAGCGCGATCACGAAATCTGGCAGCCCCGTGTCGTCCTGCGCCAGCTCGGGCAATGACTCGAGGCGGCGGCCGTAGTCGTAGGCCCAGTAGCCGACCGCGCCGCCCCAGAACGGTGCATGGGTGCCGAGCACGGCCTCGTCCGGGCTCGGCGCCGTCGCGGCGAAGCGGCGGAACGCCGCGATCGCGTCGCCCTCGTCGCCGCCCCGGAACACCGCGAAGGGATCGGCGCCGAAGAAGCTCCAGCGTGCGCGTCGCGCCACGGCCTCGGGCGCATCCGGCAGCGAGGAGTGGAGGAGGAACGGGTGGCGCAGGCGCGTCAACGCGCGCAGCGGCGCCAGCGAGCGGCCGAGGTCGAGCGGGTGCACCAGCGGGAGCAGGGCGCGCGGAGGCATGGCGGCAGAGTAGGCGCGCGGTCGCGCAGGGGTCAACGAGTCGGAGCGCGCTGCGGCTCGTGCGACTCGAGTCCGAGGCCGCGATGCAGCAGGCGGATCGCGGCGGTGGCGTGCTCCTCGCGCACCACGAACGACAGGTTCACGCGCGAGGCGCCCTGGGAGATCATCTCCACCGGCACGGCGATGCCGCCGAGCAGCGAGAACACCTGCCCCGCCAGGCCCACCTGCGTGGGCGCGCCATCGCCCACCACGGCCACGATCGCCAGCCCGCTGCGCACCTCCACCTCGCCGATGCCCTCGAGGTCCGCGAGCGCGGCGTCGAGCCCCTGGGTGTCATCAAGGGTGACCGAGATCGACACCTCGGACGTGGTGACCAGGTCCACGACCAGATGATGGCGCGCGAAGACCTCGAACACGCGCGCCAGGAACCCGTGCGCCATGAGCATGCGGCTCGACACGATCGTGACCGCCGTGATGCCGCTGCGGCTCGCGATCGACTTGACCCACCACGTGCCCGGGGGCGCGGCCGCCATGGCGGTGATGCGCGATCCCGGATCCTGCGGGCGCGCGGTGTTGAGCACGCGCACCGGGATGCCGCGCTCGATCGCCGGCAGGAGCGTCTTGGGGTGCAGCACCTTGGCGCCGAAGTAGGCCAGCTCGCTCGCCTCGGTGAACGACAGCTCGGGCACGGGCCTCGCCTCGGGCACCACGCGCGGGTCCGCGCTCAGCATGCCGCTCGTATCGGTCCAGATCTCGATCTCGTCCACCGCCAGCGCCGCGCCCACCCACGCGGCGCTGAAGTCGGAGCCGCCGCGACCGAGCGTGGTGGTCTGGCCGTCGCTCGTCTGTCCCACGAACCCGGTCACCACCGCCACCTCGCGCGACGGCGGCAGCGACGCCGCGAGACGCGCCCGCGAGGCGGGCAGCGGGTGGGCGGCGCCGTGCCGGTCGTCGGTGACCAGCCCGGCGATGCCGGCGTGCCATGCGCGCGCCGCGACGCCGCGTGCCGCGAGCGCCGAGGCCACGAGCGCGGCCGACAGCATCTCGCCGCTCGCGAGCAGCGCATCGCGAGTGGCGTCGCGCATCGGGCGATCGGCCGCCCCGGCGGCGCGCACCCGCCAGTCGGCGAGCGCGTCATCGAGCGCACCCGGCAGGCCCGCCGCTTCGGCGTGCGCGCGGTGCCGCTCGGTGAACGCCTCGGCGAGTCGCGTGCGTTCGTGCGGGACGTCCGCGAAGCGCACGAGCAGGTCGGTGGCACCGGAGAGCGCGCTCACCACCACGACCGGTGCGTGCGCATCGCGTGCCAGGCGCGACTCGATCAGCGCCAGCGCACGCGTGAGGTTGGCCACGATGCCGAGCGACGTGCCGCCGAACTTCATGACCACGCGCTGCATGCTCGCCTCCGAGCGTTCCGAGACGCGCATGGTACTGCGAACGCTCCTCGCCGTGCAGGCGGACCTTGACGTTGGCGTGAGCGCATCGCACCCTTGGCGATCGACCTGCCGTCGGCATGGATGCCGGCGCCCCTCGGGTCCGCAAGGAGGCGAGAGCCGCGCATGATCATCGGACCATGCACCGTCGTGACCGGCGGCCCCGAACCCGTCGTGCACGAGGACGCCGCCGTGCGCGTGGTGGGCTCGCACATCTCCACGATCGGCCGGCTCGGCGATCTGGCCGCCGCGCACCCCGACGAGACCCTGTGGCCCGCGCGCGGCCGCGTGCTCATGCCCGGTTTCATCAACACGCACGCGCATCTGGCGCGGCACCTGGCGCGAGGGCTCATGCTGCGCAGCGCCGAGGAGTGGCGCCGCTATGACCGCGCGCTCTCGGCCGAGGACGTGCGCTGGGCGTGTGCCGCGGCACTCGTGGAGGGCATGCGGCACGGCGTGACCACGGTGGTCGACTTCCATCGCTCGGGCGCCTGCTTGGACCTGTCGCTCTCCGAGGTGATGAGCGCCGCCGACGAGGTCGGCGTGCGGACGGCGACCTGTTATGGCGCCGCCGAGGACGACACGCCACTCGAGCGCCGCGCCGCGATCGACGAGAGCGTGGGCTTCGCTCGCGAGACCGCGCGGCGCGGCAAGGGCCGGTTGCGCGGCATGCTGGGTGTGCAGGCCACCACGCTGCATGGCATCGAGACGCTGCTGGCCGAGGCGCTCGAGAGCGCCGGACGCCAGTACGCCGTGCACGTGGACCTCGCGCTCGATCTCACCCCCGCCGAGCGCTGGGCACGGGCCGAGACGCTGCCGAGCACCGCGTACCCCGCGCTGTGGGCGCATGCCGAGCGCGCACCGCGCGGCCTGCTCGACGCCGCGCGCGGCCGCGGCGATGCGTTCACCGCGAGCGGCACGGGCGGCGTGTCGGCGCTGCTGCGCGAGACCGATGCCGGCTGGGGCAGCGATGACGGCGCCAATGCGCCACCCGTGCCCGACGGTGCGCTGCTCCCGCACTCGGCCTCGGCGCACTACCGCCGGCTGTTCGTGACTGGAGCCGCGTGGGCCTCGGACCACTTCGGCGAGGCGCTGGGCCGCATCGCGCCCGGATCGCCCGCCGACGTCGTGCTGGTGGACTACCGGCCGGCCACCGAGTTCTCCGCGCGCACGCTGCACGCGCATCTCTGGCAGGGACTGCTGCGCGCGCCGGTGGCCGGAGTCATGGTGGCCGGTGACGTGGTCATGGACAACGGCGTGCTCGTGAACGTGGACGAGCGCGAGATCCAGGTGCGCGCCCGCGAATGCGCGACGCGCGTGTGGGAGCGCATGTAGGCGCTGGGGGAGCCGCCCGCCACGCCGGGCGGCGCACACTCGACGCATCGCCGCACCGCGCGTAGCGTGCGGCGCTCATGTCCACGCCCCCCTCCACGGCCGCGCCGCGCGGCACACTGCGCGAGCTGCTCACGCTCGCATGGCCCATGGTCGTCTCGCGCTCCACGCAGTCCGTGGTGGGGCTGGCGGACGCGCTCATGGTGGCCCCGCTCGGCGCTGCCGCGCTGGCAGCCACCACGACCGGCGCGATCAACACCTTCTCGCTGATCATCCTGCCCATGGGCACGGTGTTCATCGTGCAGAGCTTCGCGGCGCAGCTCACCGGCCGCGGCGACCTGGTCTCGGCGCGGCGCTACGCGTGGTACGGCCTGATCCTCGCGGCGGTGGCGCAGATCATCGCCATGGCGGCGATCCCGTTCGTGCCCCACGTGCTGGGACGGTTCGCGTTCGAGCCGCAGGTGCTCGAGCTCATGGCGGGCTACATGGCGATCCGGCTCACCAGCACGGGGTTCTTCGTGGCCACCGAGGCGCTGGGCAACTGGTTCGGCGGCATCGGCGACACGCAGGTGCAGATGCGCGCCAGCGTCCTCACGATGATCGCCAACATCGTGCTCAACTGGGTGTTCATCTACGGGCACCTGGGGGCGCCGGCGATGGGGGTGAAGGGCGCTGCGCTCGCGAGCGCGCTGTCCACGTTGGCCGGTACGGCGTTCATGGGTCTGGCGTTCGCGCGGCACCAGCGCCGCATCGCCGGCGGGGAGCCTCTGGCGCTGCGCATGAGTGAACTGCTGCGCGTCGTGCGGTTCGGCGTGCCCAACGGCGTCAATTGGTTCATGGAGCTGAGCGCATTCACGTTGTTCCTCAACGCCGTCGTCAGCCAGCTCGGCACGGTGGTGCTCGCCTCCCTCAACGTGATCCTTCAGATCAACTCGGTGTCGTTCATGCCGGCGTTCGGCATCGCCTCCGCGGGCGCGATCCTCGTGGGCCAGGCGATCGGTCGTGGCGCCAAGGACGAGGTGCCCGCGCTCGTGTGGCTCGCCATGCGGGTCGCGCTCGTGTGGCAGTGCGCCGTCGGGCTCGCCTACCTGTTCCTGCCCGAGCTGCTGATCGCCCCGTTCGCGAGCGAGGGCGCCGATGCCCGGCAGTTGGCGCGGGTGGGAGCACTCATGCTGGCGCTGAGTGCGGCATGGCAGGTGTTCGATGCCGTCGGGCTCACGGTGGGCGAGGCGCTGCGCGCGGCGGGGGACACCGCGTGGTGCATGTGGGCGCGGCTGATCGCAGCGTGGGTGCTGTTCGTGCCCGTGTCGTGGTGGCTGATCGCGCATCTGCGCGGCGGCCCCACGATGGTGATGCTGTGCGTGATCGGCTACCTGGCGATCCTCGCGATCACGCTCTATGCGCGATTCCGCTCGGGCGCCTGGCGCCGCATCGCGCTCACCGGCCACGAGCACGAAGTGCCGGTGTAGCGGTGCGCGTGCCCGACCGCTCGCCCTGGCACCGCGACTCGCTGCCGCGTTGGGCGTGGGTCGGCATGGGGCTGATGCGGTTCGTGGGCGTGGTGCTCGCCATGCTGCCGCTGGCCACGTTCGTCGTGGCGATCGCGTGGTGGCTGCGCCCGCCCGATCCCACGCTCGCGCTGCTCGCGCGCCGCGGCTTCACGGGCACGGTGCTGCGCACGCCGGCGCCCGAGCTGGGACCGCGGCTCGAGCGCTGGCGCATCGTGACCACGCGCGGCGACACGCTTCGCGCGCTGTTCCGTGGCGGCGTGCGACGCGCGGCCGCCGGAGCGCCGCGGCCGTGGGCCGTGGTGATGCTCGGCGGGCTCGGCACGGGCGATCGCGCGGCGTTGCTGCTGCCGGACTCGCTCGACATCGACGCGCTCGCGATGGACTGGCCGTGGCCGGGCCCGCGACGCATGGCCTGGCTCGAAGCCCTGCGGCGCGCTCCGCAGATCCGCGAGGCGCTGCACGAGGCGCCGGCGGCGCTCGCACATGGCGCCGCCGCGCTGCGGCGTGAGCGCACGCCCACGCGTGTGGCGGTGCTGGGCGCCAGCCTCGGCTCGCCCGCGGCGGTCGCGGCGATGCGGCTCACGCCCGCCGATGCGCTCGTGATCGTGGACGGCATGGCCGATCTGCACGCGTTGTTCGACTCCGAGCTGCAGCGTGCGCTGCCGCACCGCGTGCTGGATGCGGCGGTGGCTCCGCTGCTCGCCGCCGTCGCGGCGCGGCTCACGCACGCGCTGGAGCCCGCCCGGCATGCCGCCGCGGCCGAGCGCGTGCCCGCGCTGCTGATCGACGCCGAGGCGGAGGCGCGATTCCCACGCGAGTCGGTGCGCGCGTTGCACGCCGCGCTGCCGCATGCGCAGCGGCGCACGCACGCCGGCAGTCATCTGGTACCGGAGGATGCGGCGCAGGTGCGGCAGATCATCCGTGAGGTCGCCGACTGGCTGCGCGCGCAGCCCGACCCGCTGGCCGGGGCTGCACAGCCGCCCGCGCCGACTGCCCCTGCGGGTGCAGCGGCCGCCTCTCCCGCAGCGGGAACGCGCCGCTAACACGTTGCGGCGCAAGCGCGGGCGGGCGGGTCCCACCCGCGGCACAGGGCCTGCAATGACTCCCGGGAGAAGGGCGGGCCGCGCTGCCGCCCCGAGCCCGACGACCCGAAGCGGCGCCCGCGCCGCATCCCCATCGCAGCCGATCCCGTTCCCGAGGAGGCACGCCATGAAGAAGTCGATCGCCATCGTGTTCATCACCGCGCTCGCCGCCGTCTCGCTCACCGCGTTCGAGGCGCAGGCGGGCACGCCGCGCGTCGATCGCCGCCAGGCCAACCAGGCCGAGCGCATCCGCGACGGTGTGCGCAGCGGTCAGCTCACGCGCGGCGAGACGCGTCGACTGGTGCGCGGCCAGGCGCACGTGCGCCGCATGGAGCATCGCGCCAAGGCCGACGGGGTGGTCACGCCCGGCGAGCGTGCGCGCCTGCGTCAGGCGCAGCGTGTGCAGAGCCGCCACATCGCCCGCGCCCGCCACAACGGCCTGCAGCGGTTCTAGCTCGGAGCGCGACCCGTACGGTGCCAGGGCAAGGGAACGGGCGCGCATCCGGCCCCCGGCGGAGCGATCCGCCGGGGGTTCGTCGTCACCGCATGCGCAGCATGCCGAGCGCGCGCTGGAACGCGATCACCAGCCGCGGCTCGCGCGCGTCGTCGGGGCCCACGGGCACGGCGTAGTCGACGCGCATCGCCAGATCGGGGTCCGGCACGCCGATGCGCCACAGGGCACTCGCGCCCACTTCGGACTTCCAGTCGCCGGCCTCGGGCCAGTCGCGTTCGGTCGGCGCAGGACCGCCCGTGTCGCGGTCCACGCCCCAGACCGCGCCCGCGTTGCCGAACACGCCGAACGACAGCGGCATCCACGCGGGGTGCGGGATCCCCAGTCGCTCGAGCACGTCGCCGGCATAGAGCAGATCGCCGCGCAGCACGGCGCGGCCGGAGCCCACACGCTCGTTGCGTTCATACGTGCGCAGGTTGTAGATGCCGCCGAGCGGGAACGCCTGTTGCGGCAGCGCCTGGCCGCGCAACCGGCCCCACTCGAGCTGCGGCACCAGGGCGACGCGGTCGAACAGCCCGATGTCCCCGGCCAATGCGACGCGCGTGCGGCGGTACGTGAAGTCGCTCGCCAGCGCGCGTCCACTGGTCCAGTACTGCGCCTCGATCGTCCAGGGCAGGCGCGGCAGGGCGAGCCGTGCGCCGAAGCGCGCCTCGCGCGCCCGGCCCTCGGCGGCCACTGCGTTCTCCACCCGCTCGGGGGTGCTGCCGAACAGGGTCCACTCGGTGCGCGTGGTGCGGGCGCGCTCGACATGGTCGGCGAGGCCCGCAGACACGCTCCAGCCCGGCGTGCGGCGCTCGAGCGTGGCTTCGGCGCCGGTGCGCGTGAGGTAGTCATGGCGGTCGCCGCCAGCGAGGAAGGCGCTCATCTGGGTGAACTGCGCGTTGTAGTAGTCGCGGTCGAACGGGTCCGTGCGCCGTTCGGCCCGCGCGCGCAGCTCCCAGGTGCGCTCGGCGTAGGGCTCGCTCCATCGCTTCACGACCTCGGCGCCGCCCTGCCATGCCTCGGCGGCGAGCGCGTACTGCAGCCGCCCTTCGAGCCGGCCGAGCAACCGCGCGCTCCCCACGCTGGCGCTGGCGCCGAGCAGGCCGCCATCGACGCGGTTGAAGCCGAGCGCCGGCGCGAGTGACACCCGGCGTGCCCGGCGCGCGCGTGTCTCGGCGCGCAGGTCACTGCCGCGCGCCAGTCCTGCGACGAGCGCGCTGTCCAGGCCCGTGG
>CADEFY010000004.1:0-11389 GCA_902826705.1 uncultured bacterium | reverse complement strand
TGTCGAGCGGCGCGGCGGTGAGGCCGAACCACGTGTCGGTGGAGTCGCGCATGCGACCGAGGTAGTCCTCGAGCAGCGAGTCGGGGGCGGCCGGCGTCTGCGCCTGCGCGCCCGCCACCAGCCCCGCGAGCAGGGCGGCGCAGAGAGAGGCGGCGAACCGGGCGCTCATCGACCCACCCCGACGCGCACACTGCCGCCGCTGCCGCGGCGGGGGGGCGGTGCATTGGTGAAGAGCGAGTCCGGCAGCTGCGTGTTGATGGCGTAGTCGCTGAACTGCATGCCGAAGTCGAACGCGCGACCCAGCTTGGGCAGCGGCAGCGTGGCCTCGATGCGTGCCAGCAGGCGCGACATCACCCAGTGATCGCCGACTTTGGTGCGCTCCACCGTCATGCGGCGGATGCCCTTGAGGAACAGCGGCACCGGCGACTCCTTGAACCGCACCTCCTGGCGCACGATCACCATGTCGCGCGTGTCCACCCACACCTCGCCGCTCGGTTCGTACACCGCCAGCGCCGAACGCGGCTCGAACGCGATGCGGTAGATGAGGTGGTCGCCCAGCAGCTCGCGACCCACGATGCGGTAGCGGTACGACCGCCGCGCCGCCGGTTGGAACGCGAAGGTGACGATGTCCTCGCCCATGCCGGGACCGAAGTCGGCGTCCACGTCATCGTCGTCGTCGTCCTTGCGCTTGGGATCGGGCTTCTCGTAGTGCCGCAACAGCACGGCGCGTGCGCGGTCAGGGCGCTTCTTGTAGATCTGCGAGACCGTCTCGAACAGCAGCTCGGGCCCCTTGCGCCCCGTCACGTCGCGCACCACGCGCACCGTGGCGATGAAGGTCTGGTCCACCAGCAGGGACTCGCGCCTCGCCTCGCCCCGCGCCACGCGGTCGAGGATCTCCTCGAGCGTCACGCGTGGGGCGCGCACGAGCACCTCGGACACCTCGGTGCGCATGGTGTCCTCGATCGCCAGCGTCGGTCCGCTCTGGGCGAGCGCGAGCGCGGGGATGGTGAGGCCGGCGAGTGCGATCAGCAGGTGGGGCACGCGGGAGGCGGGGCGCATGGGAGGACTCCGGACGGTAGTGGCAGCTGATGCGGGCTCGCAACACCGCGCGACACACTCGCCACGCGCGGCCGGCGCCGGCCCGCACCGCGGCCACCGTCTGCGTGCCCTCAGGCCCACTGCTGCAACGGCCTACGGGCGACGCGGCCGCTCCCGGCACGGCCCGTGCCAGTGTCGGAGGCGAACCCATCCGGCGACCCCGGCCGGCAAGGAGGATCCATGCACACTCGCCTGACCCGTGCCGCCCTCGTGGCGGTGCTGCTGTCGACCTCGGCGGCTTCGGCGTTCGCCGAAGCGCCCTCGCCGCTGGCGCTGGCCACGGCCGCCTCGGACCCCGGCGCGCTCGGGGTCGAGATCCGTCCGGCCCAGGAGCCGGCGCGCGAGCCCTCGTTCGCCGAACGCACGGCCGCCGGGCTCACCACGCTCGCCGCGGTCGTGACGCCGTATCTGCCCCGCGTCGAGAACGCCGGTGTGCGCTACCGCCCACGCAGCTCCGGCTATCGCCGTGGCGCCGACAGCTACGGCGTGAGCCAGTTGCACGTGGGCTACTACGATCCCGAGGGCGACCTCGGGGAGCGGTTCCTGATCGGCGTGCGCGGTGGACCGATGATCGACCCCAACATCCAGCTGGGGCTCGGCGTCGACTGGGCGCACAAGACCGAGAAGGCCTCGAGCGTGACGAGCACGCAGCCGGGCCCGGGCGGCATCCCGATCGTGGTGCGCCAGGACCTCGCGCGCGCCAGCACGCACCTGTTCCCGATCATGGCGTTCATCCAGGTCTCGGCCAAGGACGACATGCCGGTCGTGCCCTACTTCGGACTCAGCGGCGGCTACCAGGTCATGGTGCTGTCCGCCGAGGACTTCACCACCGGAGAGCAGTTCGACGGCACGTTCGGTGGCTGGGGATGGCAGGCCTGGGGCGGCGCCGCACTGCCGCTCTCGGGCCGCACGCGGCTCTCGGGCGAGCTGTACGTGAACGGCGCCGAGCTCTCGCGCGACGTCGAGGACCCGTTCACGGGCGCGGACATCCGCGAGAGCATCGACGCCGACGGCATGGGTCTGCGCGTCGGGCTGAGCTGGGGCTTCTAGGGATGTAGCGCTGCGGGGGGCCTGAGGTCCGGGTCGGGCCCCTTCGCAGACCCCCGTGCATCGCGTGTGGGTGGTGCGTTGGGAGGGGCACGGGGCGTCGCGCCCCGCGACCCCCTTCCCACCCGGAGCTCCCGATGCGCGTCCACGCTCTCTGCAGCCTCATCGCCGCGCTCCTGCTGCTGTCGACCTGCCACGCATGGCCGTGTCGCGCGGAGGCCGAAGCGCCCACCCGAGTGAGTCGGCCCGACGTCCCGGGCGAGACGATCATCGCCCCGACGCGCCGGCAGGTCGAGCGCCGCGCACTGCGTCAGTTGCTCGCCGAGCGCGATGCCGAACGGGCGCTGCTCCAGGCGCGCGCCGCCACCGCGCCGGAGTCGGAGCAGCTCGGACTGCAGGCGGCGATCGAGCAGCACAAGCGTGGCACGCGACTCGCCCTGCTCGAGCGCCAACTCGCGTTCGCCCGTGAGCGCGGCGACTTCGCGCTCGCACGCCGGCTCGAGCTGCAGCGCGCCCGTGCGGCGGCACTGGTCGCCGCACCACCCCGAGACGGGGTGGCGCGATGAGGCGCCGCTTGCGCATCGCACTCGCGCTGGCCTGCGCGATGATGGCCTCGGGCGCGCCGCGTGCGTCGGCCATGACCTCGCCGCCCGTCTCGGTGCGGGTCGTGGGGGTCACGCAGGCCGCGGTGGCCGGGCAGCCCTACTCGGTCGACCTCCAGCTCACCGCGTCGGCCACCATGACGTTGAGCCAGTTCGTCATCACCACCACCGACTCACTCGGCACACTCACGCACAACGCGCCGCAGGCGCCGGTGATCCTGTCGGGCCGCACGAACACGCGCACGATCCGCGTGACGCTGACCCCGGCCACCGCCAAGCCCGGCATCCGGCTGAGCTTCCGCGCCAACAGTACAGTGGTGCGGCGCACATACGACTTCTCGGGCGATCAGTGGCAGCGAGTCACGCAACCGAGCCCGAGCGCGCTCGTGGCGGAGTCCGTGATCATCCCCGAGCCGCTGACTGTGGAGCCCGCGAACCCGCGGCTCACTCCGGTGGAGCGAGAGACTCGCATCGGGGAGACCAAGCTCAAGCGCGCGGCGCTCCCCGGAGAGTCGAAGCGCGCAGGCGGGCAGAACATCACCGTGCGCGGCCGGTTCGTGTACCTGCGTGACGACGGGCAGACGCTCCCCGTGGATAACTGCACGGTGCGCGTCTATGACGAGGACTGGGACTGGGACGAGCACCTCGGCACCACCGCGACCGGCGTCGATGGACGATTCGAGCTGTCCGTGTACGCCAGCGAGGACGAGCCGGATCTGTACCTCGAGTTCGAGCTCGCCAACTCCCGAGTGGTGGTGGAGCACGGGATGCTGGAGAACAACTACCTGTTCACGACGGGTGTCAAAGAGGACTTCTCGGGTTCGACGGCGGACTTCGGCACACGACAGCCCAACTCCGAGAACGGACGCGCCGCCTGCCACATCTTCACGAACGTCACGCGAGCCTGGCGTGAGATCCAGCGGATCGGAATGGACACGCCCTCGGTCGATGTCGTCTTCCCGAGCGGGAGCTGGCCGCACTACGACGGCGAGATCAACATCCCCGAGACCGCGAATGGAGATCGGACCGGGTGGAAGGGCGGCACGCACATCCACGAGTACGGACACCACGTGCATGAGAACTGGTTCTACATGCCCGACCACGACTACGACAATGGCATCTGCAATCATCCCGACGGCGACCCAGGCCACTGCGCGTGGTGCGAGGAGGACGATGGCACCGCACTGAACGAGGGATTCGCCAACTGGATCGCGGACTTCGTCGGTCGCCGCCACGTGCAGTACTACGGCCACGGCGTGCGTCGAGGCCGCTCGTTCGAGTCGCTCGAAGCGTGCGAGGAGGGCGAGGTCTTCGGCAACGACCCGTATATCACCGAGGGCTACCTCTCGGCGCTGCTTCGGGATCTCGAGGACAGCGAGAACGAGGACGATCCGCGGCCCGGGCTCGGCGCCGACCAGATCACCATCTCTCCGCTGGAGCTCATGGCCACGATGGGCGATGGCCAGCACCAGGGTCCCGCGGGATTCATCAACAAGTTCCTGCAGCGCAACTCGGGGCTCCCGGCGACCTGGCTCTGGAACACGTTCATGAACGCGGGCTACCAACTGGACTCCGCCGCGCCCGGATCCTCGCCCTACTTCGAATCGACGAGCCACGTCGAGGGAACCGCTGCACCCGGGTCGCCGGACCGCACGATCGACATGAGCTGGCAGGAGGCGCCCGACGACTACTCCGGGGCGGTGGCGTACAGCCTGAGCATCGGCACGTCTCCCGGCATGCCCGGCACGAGCGCCAGCGTGAATGCCGGTGAACCGCTGCAGTCGACGGTGCAGGCGCCGGGGCCCGGCACGTTCTACGTCACGCTGCGCGCACGCGATGCCAACGGCACCTGGAGCAACCACTACGCCACGGCCGGGCCCTATCGCATCCGAGACTATTACCCGGCCGACCTCGAGGCCGCATCACCGTTGCCCTCAGGCTGGGACGCGGCCGTGACCATGCGCAGCAACAACACGGCATCGGTGAGCTCGGCCAGTGCGTCGAGCACGCTGATCGGGGATGGCAACAGCTACTGGAACGCGGTGGTGGAGAACTCCGGCGAGATCGGGACCTCACCCACACGCGCCCGGCTCCTGGTGGATGGAGTGCAACGAGACTCTGTATCGGTCGCCGGGACCGCCGGGGGCGCACTGTCCTACACACTGAATCGTGGTCCCGTGGCGATCCATGGCGGCCGCCACACCGCCGAGGTCTGGTGGGACGCCGCCGAATGGGAAGCGGAATCGGATGAGGACAACAACCGCCGAGCACGGCAGTTCGTGTGGGATCCCCAGCCACTCGACGCTTACACCTTCTACTCCAACCCCTCGCCCCCCAGGGCCACGGCTGGGCACGCCGCGCTGCCCGCGGGCACCATCCCCCAGAAGAACTGCGACGGATTCGAGCTCGAGCACCAGTACACACCCCCCGGTGGCGGGTTCGGCGCCAACGCCGTCTGGACCGGGGCCTACGCGTTCGCCAGTTCGCTGAGCCCGCTTCTGGACGTGGACCTGCGCGTGTTCGCCAGCTCCACGAGTTCCACGAACGGATTCGCCTTCGCTCGCTCGACCTCTGCGCGCGGCGTGGGCCAACTGGACGCCGTGTTCACCAATCGCATCCCGAATGGCGTGGACACCTGGGACCTCGGCGTCTATCGCGATGGCGTGATCGCCGCCCCGTATCGGCTCCGTCAGCTCATCCCGGCGGGGATCTCGAGTGGGGATTCGCTCACCGTGTCGTTCGCTCAAGATGAGATGATGAAGATCTTCACATTCACGGTGCCCGCGAACCAGACGGGCTGGTACACGCTGGAAGTGCGCGGGGCACCCAGTCTCGTGAACAACATCACGACGCTGTGGTTCGATCGCACGCGCGAGACCGCCGGGATCGAGGACTTCGATCGCAAGACCACCTCGGACCTGACCGGACGATCCACGTTGGCCGTGACCGCGTTCAGCGCCGGCACCTACCTGGTCGCCGTGCACCGCAATCCCAGCATCGCCCAGGGCCCGGTGAGCTTCGGGCTGAGCCTCCGACTCGCGCAGCCCGACGCGCAGCCGTTCGCGGCGTCCGGCTGGACGGCGCCGTTGGTGCCGCGCCGCTCGCCCGACGCCGCGCCAGGCCCTGCGGTGGCCAGCGGCTGGCTCAACGGCGATGCCACCACGTGGATGAACGTGTCGGTGCGCAACAACGGTTCCGTGTTCGCGCCGCAGCTCGAGACCGACATCCTCTGGGACGGCGTGCGCGTGACAGGCCCCACGTTCATCGAGTTCAACGGCAACGACACGCGGAGCGCCTTCGATGTGTCGCCCACCACCATCGCGGCCGGCCGCCACACGCTCTGGCTCGAGACCGATCCGGACGACGACATCATCGAGTCCGACGAGACCGACAACATCTCGGGGCGACAGTGGGCGTTCGTGCCTCCGATCCGACCCCTCGACACGCCGCGCTGGCGTCAGCACGGACGCCGCGTCGATACGGGCTGGAGCACGCTGCCCGAGGACGAGGTCGTGTTCATGAACCAGGACGGGCTGCGTACGCCCTCGTTCACGAGCGGCATGGGCCATCGTTGGGCGGGCGTCGCGCTCACTCCATTGGGTGGCTCGGACATGGACCTGTGGCTGCACGAGCAGGCGACGACGGCGACGACCGGTTTCGACTCGCCGCTGGCCAGCTCCGACTGGGGCGCGGGGTTGCTCGACTACGTGCTCGTCGACTTCGGGTCGACAGCGCATCGCGGCTTCGACGCGGGTCTCGTGCGTGCGGAGGTGGCTGGCTTGTCGGACACGGCGCAGTACGTGAGCGAGGTGTTGGGCGCGCAGACGCTCAGCAACCCGCTCGGCAGCATCGGTCCTGTGACGCTCGGCTACGGGCAGCTCATGGACCTCTACACGCTGCCGCTCACGTTCGGACGCTGGAACATCCGCGTGGTGAACGGCTCGGGCTCCACGGTCGACTGGGGGCTCGCGCTGCATGTGCCGGGCACGCCGTTCCAGTGCCGCTCCGATGCGACCACACGTGCGGACTGGCTGGGCGGCGATGGCGCCAACGAAGCCATCTCGGTCATCGTCGACCAGCCCGGAGACCACTGCCTGGTCGTCTTCAAGGCGGGCTCGGGCGACATCGCGAAGAGTGGCAGCTACAGCGTGCAGATCACCACCTCCACGGTGGACGCCGATCCCAGCGCTCCACCCGTCACGACCGGGCTGCGCTCGGCAGCGCCGGACCCCTTCGTCGAAGACGTGCGGTTCGGGATCGAGCTGGCCGAAGCGGCCGAGTTGCGGCTCGATGTGCACGACGTCACCGGCGCGCGCCGTCGCGTGCTGGCGCAGGGTGCGTGGGCGGCCGGCCGGCATTCGGTGGTGTGGGACGGCCGTGACGACGGGGGGCGTGCCGTGCCGGCCGGGCTCTATCTGGTGCGCATGGTGGCGGCCGGCCAGGTGAGCACAGCCAAGGTGGTGCGGACCCGATAGCGGAGAAGGCGTGCAGGTGGGCGAGCACGTGCGTTGGGAGGGACACGGGGCGATGCGCCCCGCGTCCCCTTCCACCCGGAGCTCCCGATGCGCGCCTCGCCCCGTCGTCTCGCCCGCCTCGTCCTCGCCGCCTCGCTCCTGATCGGCGCAGGGCCCGCCCCGTCCGCCCACGCCGCCCCGTCCGGCGCTGCCGACTCCCTCGTGATCGCCGACATCCCGGGCCAGGTGCTGCGCGCGCCCTCGCGCCGCACGCGCGAGCGCCAGGCGCTGCGTGCGCTCCTCGCCGACCGCCACGTCGCGCAGGCCGAGCTGCAGGCGCGCCTCGACGCCGCGCCCGCCGCGGAGCAGGGCGCGCTGCAGGCCGCGCTCGAGCAGCACAAGCGCGCCACGCGCCTGGCGCTGATCGACCGCCAGCTCGTCACCGCACGTGCGCGCGGCGACCAGGCCAAGACCCTGCGGCTCGAGCAGCGCCGTGGCCGCTGGGCCGCGGGCGTGAAGGATCCGCTGCCCGTCGACGCGCCGTCCGAGGACAAGCCCGCGAGCGAGGTGCCGCGATGATCCGCCGCCTCGCACTCGCACTGCTCGCGCTGACCGCGCTCGCGCGCCCTGCGCAGGCTTCGACGAGCCCGCCGATCACTGTGAAGCTCACGGGCATCACCGAGCCTGCGCGCGACGGCCAGCCGTACGGCTTCGACATCGTGATCTCGTCGACCGCCACCGTGGCGCTCTCCGGCTTCTCGCTCAAGGGCGCGTACCAGAGTGATGCGATCACGCACGACGCGCCGTCGCTGCCCGTGATCCTCTCCGGCCGCGTCTCGAGCCGCACGCTGCATGTGACGCTCACGCCGAACGGCTCCAAGCCGGGGCTCAGGCTGCGATTCCTCGTCAACGGCATGGCCGTGACACGCGAGTACGACTTCTCGGCCGAGGGCATCGACCGGATCACGCGGCCCGCCACGCTGGCGAGTGTGCCCACGGACGTCGTCATCCCCGAGCCGCCCGCGCTGTTGCGCAGCACCGAGGGGCTGAAGCCGGTCGAACGTGAGACGCGCTTCGGGCCCGGCAGGCCCAAGCGCGAGGCGCCGCCCGCCGGCAGCGACAACGCCACCAGCGGCGTCGTCACTGTGCGCGGCCGGCTCGTGTACCTGCGCGACGACGGCCAGACGCTGCCGGTCGACGGCGCCACCGTGCGCGTGTACGACGAGGACTGGGACTGGGACGAGCACCTCGGCACTACCATGACACTGACCGACGGGCGTTATTCGGTCGACGTGTACGCGAGCGAGGGCGCTCCGGACCTGTATCTCGAGTTCGAGCTGGCCAACTCGCGCGTGGTGGTCGAGGACGACGCGCTCGAGTTCAACTACATCCTCACGAGTGGCGTGAAAGAGGACTTCGGCGGCTCCACCGCCGACTTCGGCACGCTGCAGCCCAACAACGCGATCGGCCGCGGCGCGTGCCACATCCTGACCAACGTGACGCGCGGCTGGCGCGAGTTGGCCGGCATCGGCTGGGACGTGCCGTCGGTGGACATCCAGTACCCCAGTTCGGACTGGCCGCACTACGACGGCAGCGAGATCCACATCCCGCGTTGGGTGGATGACACGGACTTCTCGTGGGCGGGCGGCACGCACCTGCATGAGTACGGCCATCACGTGATGCACTCGTTCTTCTATGTGCCGGACTTCAACTACGACAACGGCGTCTGCAATCATCCCGACGGCGACCCCGGCCACTGCACGTGGTGCGAGGAGGACGACGGCACGGCGATCAACGAGGGATTCGCCGACTGGATCTCGGACCTGATCTGCCGCCGCCACGAGGGCGACTATGGCGTCGCCGTGCGCCGACCGCGCGATCGCGAGAACACTGGGAGCTGCGGCGAGGGAGCCGGCTACGGCAACGAGCCACAGTTCATCGAGGGCTACTTCGCGGCGCTGCTGCGCGACATCGACGACAGCACGAACGAGGACGGCAACGACTCGGGTCCGGGCGAGGACAAGCTCGCGCTGGGCGCGGACGAGATCCTGGACACCATGGACTCCGGCAGCTTCCAGGGTCCGATCCCGTTCATCGACCGCTTCGTGGAGCGCTACCCCAACCTCAACCGGCAGCACGTGTGGTCCACGTTCCGCAACAACACGTTCGACATCGACGAGGCCTCGCCGGGCGTGTCGCCCTACTTGGAGTCGACCAGTCACAACGAGGGCACGAGCTTCCCGGCCTCCACCGACTTCAGCATCGACGTGGCATGGCAGGCCGCGCCCGACGACTGGTCGGGCGTCTCGGAGTACAGCCTGGCGATCGGAACCTCGCCGACCATGCCCGACACCTACGCCGAGATCACCGAGGGCGAGAACCTCGAGTGGACCGGGATGGCCGAGGATCCCGGCTACTGGTACATCACGCTGCGCGCGCGCGACCGCACCGGCAAGTGGAGCAGCAGCTACGCGACCGCCGGGCCGTACCGCATCCGCGACCGCCTGCCGGCCGATCTTGCGTACGGCCTGTTCCCGCCCTCCGGCTGGGACGGTGCCGTGGTGATGCGTAGCAACAGCAGCGCGTCGTCGAGTTCGGCAGCGAGCTCGTCGATCCTCGACAGCGACGGCAACTGCTGGTGGAACGGCGCCGTGACCAACTACGGTGAGCTCAGCGCCCTCAGCTCGCGCATGCGCTTCCTGATCGACGGCGTGAAGCGCGATTCGGTGAACACCGGCATCGTCAGCCCCGGCGTCACCAGCTTCGTGCTCAACCAGGGCCCGATCGAGGTCAAGGGCGGCCGACACACCGCCGAGGTGTGGGCCGATGCAGCCGAGACCACCGCGGAGTCGAGCGAGACCAACAACCACGCCTCGCGGCAGTTCGTGTGGGACCCGGATCCGCTCGAGGCCTACACGCTGCACACCATGACGGCGCCGCCGCAGCGCACTGCGGGGCACGCCTCCCTGCCGATCGGCACTTACGCGTGGGAGAACTGCGACGGATTCGAGATCCGGCACTTCTACACGCCGCCCGGTGGCACGATCGGCGGCACCGCCCAGTGGATGGGCGTGCTGGCCTACCCCGTCGTGCAGACCCCCACGGTGGGCGTCGACCTCAAGGTGTTCTCCTCGTCCACCAACTCCGCAAGCGGCTTCGCGCTGCCCCGCGCGACGTCGATGCGCGGCAGCGGACTGCTCGATGCCATCTTCACCAATCGCACGGTGCACGAAGAGGACACGTGGGACCTGGGCGTCTACCGCACAGGCACGTTCGGCGGCAGCTACCGACTGCAGCAGGTGGTGCCGCGCGGGATCCAGGTGGATGACTCGCTCGAAGTGGAGTTCGGCGACGGCGAGATGATGATGCTGCGCATGTTCGTCGCCGACGCGAACGAGCTGGGCACGTACCTGATCGAGGTGCGCGGTGCCGATGCGGTGAACAACAACATCTCGACGCTCTGGTACCGCAGTGACGTCGAGGTGGCCGGCATCGACGACTACGACGGCAAGGCCACGAGCGATCTGCAGGGCCGCTCCACGCTGAGCATGGTCGTGGACGAACCGGGCACGTATCTGATCGTCGCCTATCGCAACCCCGGCTACGCCACGCCCAGCACGGACTTCGGGCTCAAGCTGCGTCTGGCGCAGCCCGATGTGCGGCCGTACACCTCGGCGCAGTGGACCGCGCCGCTGGTGCCTCGGCGCACCGCCGATGCGTACCCGGGTCCGGCCATCGTCACGCCGACGCTCGCGGGCGACGCCACCACGTACATGAACATCAGCATCCGCAACTCCGGCAGTGTGCCGGCGGACCGTGTCGAGACCGACGTCATGTGGGATGGCGTCGCGCGCACGGGAACCACGTTCCTCGACGTTCTCAACGGCACCACGCGCGCGCTCCATGACACGGCGCCCACCACGATCCCGGGCGGGCTGCACACGCTGTGGCTGTCGGTCGACCCCGATGACGAGGTGGCCGAGTCCGACGAGGACGACAACCTCTCGGGCCGGCAGTTCGTGTTCGAGCCCCCGGTGCGGACGCTCGCGGTGCCGCAGTGGCGCAAGCACGGCCGCGCCGTCGACGTGGGGTGGAGCACGCTGCCCGAGGATGAAGTGGTGCAGTTCAACCAGGACGGGCTGCGCACGCCGACGTTCACGAGCGGCATGGGGTATGGCTGGGCGGGGA
>CADEFY010000003.1 GCA_902826705.1 uncultured bacterium | reverse complement strand
CGTGGCGTCGTAGTGATGACCCTTGCGGTCCTCGGTCAACGTGGCCTCTCCTTCGTTCTTGCTCACCGCAGGCTCCTTCCGCGGGCCAGCACCAGTCGGACGTCACGGACGACGCCCACCCCCGCATGCTGGTCGAGTCGTTGGACGAGCTCGCGCTTGAGGAACCCGAGCTCGTGCATCCAGGCCGATCCTTCGACCTCCACCGTCAGCGTGCCGTCGCGGAAGCTCGTCGCGCGGCTGTGGCGCGCGACGCGTTCTCCTGCGACCTCGGGCCACATCTCCACGGCCCGCCAGCCTCTCGCGGCGCTCTCCAGCCCCATCTGCTGCATGAGCTGAGGGAGGATCGCCCCGAGCGATTCCATGCTCATCCGACCGCGTCCGGCAGACGCAGCGGCATGATCAGGCAGAGCAGGTCCTCCTCCGCCTGGGGCAGCGCTCCGACCGGTTCGATGACCCCCGCCGACAGCGCGGTCTTGAAGCGCACCGTGATGCGTTCCGTGGGCAGGCTGCGGAGGATCTGCAGCAGATAGCGCGCGTTGTACCCGATCTCCATGTCGTCGCCGCTGTACTCGGCGTCGACCGACTGCTCGCCCGCGCCGAAGTCGGCCGTGGCCGACGACACCGCGAACGCGCCGCCACGCAGCGAGAAGCGCACCTGGTTGGTGTTGCTGTCGGCGTGCGATGCGACGAGGTCGACCGCGTCCACGACGTCGGTGCGCATCAGGCCGAGCGAGCGCGGGTTGTCCTTGGGGATCACCTGCTCGTAGTTGGGATACGGGCCCTCGATCAGGCGCGCGGACACCTGCACCTGGTACTCGCCCACGCGGGTGGAGAAGCCGACATGGTTCTTGCCGTCGGCGATCCGGATCTCGACCGGGCTCGTGGCCTCCTGCGCGAAACGGCTGACCAGTTGCAGCACGCGCCCGGGCACGATCACGCCGTCCTTGGACACCTCGGCGAACGCGCCCTTGCGCGCGGCGCGGGCGAGGCGGTGGCCGTCGGTGGCGACGAACGTGATCTGCTTGGCGTCGCCCTGGATCAGCACACCCTGCAACTGCGGCCGGGCCGGCTCCTCGGACACGGCGTAGGCGGTGCGCTCGACGAGACGGGCGATGGTGTCGCCCTCGAGCTGCACGCGCGTCTCGCCCTTGAGCTCCGGCACGCGCGGGAAGTCCTCGGCCATGGGCGTGGGGAACTTGGACCAGCCCTTGCCGTCGCCGTAGCGCGCCTCGAGCTGCTTGCCGTCGTGCTTCAGCGTGAGGCCGCCCTTGGGCATCTTGCGCAGCACGTCGTGGAAATGGCGGGCCACGACGGCCGTGCGTCCGGGCGTGCGCACCTGCGCGGGGACACGCACCGAAGTGGTCACGTCGAGGTCGGTGCCGGTGACCCGCAGGCCCTCGGCGTCGGCCTCCAACAGCACGCAGTTCAGGAGGGGCTGGGTGCTCTTCTGCTGAACCGATCCGAGGGCGCGGCCGACCGCGAACGCGAGGTCGCCCTGCTGGATGGTGAGGTCCATGACGTCACTCCCTGACACTTGGGAACTGCATGTCCGGCCGCGGCTTCCGAGGCCACTCCGGGTCCCTCGGGGGGCTCGATCGGAAGGCCGTCGCATTCTAGATTCCGACCCCCGGCGAGGCAAGGTCGTTCGGCCGCCTGGAAGAGCCTTCTAATTGCTTCTCGGATAGATAATTAAGACCTCGTCGTAGTAGGCGGGGTGAGTCCTGTGGAGACCCCCCTCGCGAACCGCATCAACCCGTTGTGCCGCAGCACGTTGAATCCGACAAGAGGGCTGTTGGGCGATCGTGGGGTGCTGCACCGGCCTCCACGCCCGCCGATCGGACCCCCGGACTCTCCCCCGCTCTCCACGATCCGCCAACACCCGTTCACGAGGACAGTGCGGAGATCAGGCCGTCGATGCGCTCGCGGAACGGGTCCTCGGCGAGCATGCGGCGGCCCACCTGGTTGCACGCGTAGAGCACCGTGGAGTGGTCCCGGCCGCCGAACACGCGTCCGATCTCGGAGAGCGAGAGGTCGGTGAGCTGGCGCATGAGGTACATGGCGACCTGCCGCGGTTGCGCCACCGTCTGCGTGCGGCGCTGGCCCATCATGGCCTCGGGCTTGACCCCGAAGCGCTCCGCCACCACGGCGACGATGCGCTCGGGGGACGTGCTCTCGGGCTCGGCGTGCACGTAGTCGGCGAGCACCTCCTCGGCGAGCCGCAGGTCGATCGGCTGGTGCGTGAGTGAGGCCACGGCGAGCAGCCGCACGAGGCAGCCCTCGAGTTCGCGCACGTTGCCGCGGATGCGGTCCGCGAGCAGCAGCAGCACGTCGTCGATGACCTGCGCGGTGGCGAGTTCCTGTTCGCAGCGCTTGCGCAGGATGGCGATGCGCGTCTCGAGGTCGGGCAGCTTGATGTCGGCGATGAGCCCCTGGTTGAAGCGCGAGAGCAGCCGCTCCTCGAGGTTCTCGATGTCCTTGGGCGCGCGGTCGGCGGTGACGACGATCTGCTTGTGGGCGTCGCGCAGCGCGTTGAACGTGTAGAAGAACTCCTCCTGGGTGCTCTCCTTGCCCGCCAGGAACTGCACGTCGTCGATCAGCAGCACGTCGACGTTGCGGTACTTGTTGCGGAACGCCAGCGTCTGGCCGTGCTGGATCGCGTAGATCATCTCGTTGGTGAAGCGCTCCGCCGGCACGTAGTGCACGCGCGAGTCGGGTCGCGCGTCCTTCACCGCATGGCCGATGGCGTGCAGCAGGTGCGTCTTGCCGAGCCCCGAGCCGCCGAAGATGAACAGCGGGTTGTAGACCTGCCCGGGCGTGCGGGAGACCGCCTGGCAGGCCGCGTGCGTGAAGCGGCTGCTGCCGCCCACGACGAACGTGTCGAACACGAGCCGCGGGTTGAGCTGGCTGTCGAACCAGTTGCGCCCGGCGCCGCGCGCGGCCGCATCGGTGGGAGCCGCCGGAGTCCGCGCCGGGGGCGTGACGCCCGGCGCGGCGGCGGCGGCGACCGCGGAGCGCGCGTCCACCGCCGGAGTCGCAGGCGGCGGCGCGACCGGCTCGCGCGGCGAGAAGCGGATGTCGGGACAGGCTCCGAGCACGTCGGTCAGCGCATGACGCAGCGCCGTGAGGTGGTGCTCGTGGATCCAGTCGACGAAGAAGGCGTTGGGCACTTCGAGGTCGACGAGCCGCGGATCGAGTTCACGCGGGACGATGGGGCGGAACCAGGTCTCGAACGCCTGGGCACTGCTGAGACGGGACTGCACGGAGTCGAGCACGCGATCCCAGAGGCGGGAGCGTTCGTCCGCGGGCGATGGCTGGACGGCCATGGTCGCGATCCTTGCTGAGGAGGTTCGGGTTTCTCCACAGGGTTCGAGGCGCCGAGAGCGTTGCTCCATCGGGGCCGCGGGCCGTGTGGGGGGGACTGCTGTGGAGATCTTCCACCCGGCTTCTCCACATCCGGTGGAGAGGCCATAACGCGTTGCGGGACAGCGGCTCAGCACGTCCTTTCGGGGAGTTCCTCCACACGTTGTCCACAGTGGAGGGGCGCGTCGTCCGGAGCGGCGATGCGAGGGCCATCGGCCGTGCCCGGAGCGAGCGAGCCATGGTGTTGCTGCACAAGAGGTTGAATGGTCTTCGGTGGGGGCGGCCCGGGGCCCGGGGGAGCGGGGCCCATCGAAGGGCTGAGGAAGCTAGCACCCGTCGGGAGGGCCGACAAGACCCTCGTCAACGCGTTGCCCGACAGAGGGTTACCGGCCGCTTTCCACAGCCCTGCCGGCAGCGCGTGGGATCCGACGCCGCAAGGCCTTGCTAGAACGGGAGATTGACGCCCAGCAGCAGCCCCACGTCGTCACGGAACGCATCCCCGAGATTGAGCTGCACCTCGCCGACGAGGCGGACCCCGGGGTTCATCGCCCAGTCGGCACCGAGCCGCACCGGGACCGAGACGTCATTGCGGTCCTCGTCGCTGACATCGAAGCGGCTGAGCAGCAGCCCGGCGCTCAGGTAGGGCGTCAGAGTCTGTCCGCTGGCCAGCGCGACGTCGCGGCTCACGACCACGAGCGGCCCGATCGCGACGCTGGTGAAGTCCTCGGCGGTGTCGACGCCGAGCGCGGCACCGAGCGAGACGTCGAGGGGCGAGGACTCGTCGGCGGCCACGACACGCGCCTTGAAGTCGACGCCCAGGCGCAGCGAGGTGCGCGAAGCGTCGCCGACGTCATTGCGCACGAGCCCGCCCTGGAAGCCGAAGTCGATCTCGGGGTAGAGGCTCAGTCGCAACTGGCCCACCGCGCCGAGCGCGTCCTGGGAGAGCAGCAGGTAGCCGCCGGCGAGATGGCCGTTCATGGGCAGCGGCGTGGCGCCGGTGGTCTGGCCGAACACGAACGCAGCAGCGGGGGCGGGTGCCAGCAGCACGCCGAGCACCCCCGCGAGGAGCGCGGTGCGCTTCACGGGAACTCCTTCCTGGAGCCGATCGGGGAGCGTCCGTCCTGGACGCTGGACGCACGCAGGGTCCCCGAGGCGCGTGCGAGCGTCAAGCGCGCTTGCGCGCTGCCGTGCGTGCGTGCTCCCCTCGTGCGATGCGACTGCTCAGCGACTTCGATGGCGTGTGGACGCACCCGCGCGAGGAGGCACGCGCGCAGGGGGCGGTGCTCGACGGCCAGTTGGTGGCGTGGATGCCCGAGGCGCAGCGGGCCGCGGCGGGTGAGCTGCTCGCGAAGGCGCGCACCGAAGTGCGGACCGCGCCGGAGCGCTACGGCTGGGCACCCGGGGGGCGGCTGTCCGCATTCGGCGACGAGGACCCGTTCGCTGAGCACTCAGGATTGCTGTACTGGCTGCATCTGCACGCCCCCAGCACGCCGCTCGCCGCCGCCATGGCGGACGCCGTGCGCGCGCACGGGCACGAGTCGCTCGAGAGCTTCGGCGGCTGGACGCACAAGGAGGGGGTGCAGCAGGTCGAGGGCGCACGCGGGCCCGCGATCCTGCCCGCCGCCGCCGATGCGGGCCGCGCGCTGCTCGGCGCGGGCATCGAGATCGTGCTCGTGTCCAAC
The DNA here is from genome assembly GCA_902826705.1 of uncultured bacterium. Lineage (GTDB taxonomy): Bacteria > Eisenbacteria > RBG-16-71-46 > RBG-16-71-46 > RBG-16-71-46 > CADEFY01. Next base: position 30,731 of record CADEFY010000003.1, on the reverse strand, counting down.
TCGGGCACGGACAAGCTGGTGCGCTGGTTCACGCACGCCGGCGTACCCAACACCGTGCACCCCGAGCGGCCCGCCGGCGCGCTGTGGCTGCGCGGGGGCGCGCGCAAGTTCGTGCTCGAGGCCGGCGCGAGCGATCCGCTGTCGCTGGGCGGCCTCATGATCGAGTCGCGCCGGCCCTTCTACGAGGAGATCCTGCGCGAGGAGCAGCCGCAGGCGGTGGTGGGCGACGTGTTCTCGCTCGACCTGGCGCTGCCGCTCGTGCTCCGACGCCGGGAGCCGGCCTGGCGGGACGTGCGGCTGTTCTGGTTGGCGCGCGACTACGCGAGCGCCATGGTGCGGCGCCAGCTCGAGACGCACGCGCCCGAGGTGGAGATCGTCGAAGACGGACTCGAGGGCGTGGCCGCACGGCTCATGCGCGGCTGATCGGCAGCGGCGGCCGGCGTCGGTCGAAGAACGCCGAGGCCCAGGCGAGTCGTTCGCGGAACCCGATGCGGCGATAGACCGCCAGCGCCGGCACATTGAAGTCGTTGACGAACAGGCACACCTCGCGCGAGCGCGCGAGCAGACGCGAGCACAACTCGGCCAGCGCCCGCGTGGCGATGCCGTGGCCGCGGTGCTCGGGCGCCGTCCAGACGCCGCTCACCTGCGCGGCGTCGGCGGTGAGCGCGCTCACGCTGGCGCGGAACACGAGTCCGCGCGCATCGCGCCACACATAGGTGAAGCCGTCGCGGCAGTCCTCCTCGACGCGCCGCGCATAGGCGATCGCGTCGACATCACGAGGGTCCTCGAGCAGCTCCTCGGCCCGCAGTGCGGCGCCGCTCTCGTAGAGCATCGCGTAGTCCTCGCGCCGCGCCTGGCGCAGTTCGGGCAGGGGCGCGATGGCGTGCCGCAGGTCTGCGGCGAGTGCCAGATAGAGCTGGCGGCGTTCGAGTCGCGGCGGGGGAGTGGGGCCGGGGAAGCACGCGCGCAGGTGGTCCACCGCGAGTGCCGGTCCGATCACCTGGAAGCGCGCGGGCAGCAGGTCGAGCCGCCCTGCCGCCATGCGGCCGAGGGCCCGTAGCGCCTCGTCGTCGTCGCCGAACGGCAGCACGGCGCCCGAGCCCGCACCCATGTGCACGAGCGCGGTCATGTGCCCGGCGCGGCGGGCCGCCCACCACTCGTCGCGCGGCCGCGCGAGCGCGTCGCGCAGCACCAGCGCCAGCAGGTACACGTTGACGACCGGATCCTCATCGAGGAAGCGGATCACCTCCGGCACGTCGAGCGGACCGAGGCGGTCGATCGCGATGGGCGGGGTGGCGGGGTCGGCGGTCATGCGCAGGCTCCCAGGGCGGCGGCGACGGCGAGCGGCGACTCTACGCGCGCCCGGGACACGAGGCGAGACATTCCGGCGAGCCGTGCTTGGAGCGCCGCCAGCGCGCCCGTAGCATGCGCGGCAGGAGGCCCTGTGCCCGAGTTCGTGCTGGTGATCGAAGACGAGAAGGAGATCCGCGACCTCCTGCGCTACAACCTCGAGCGCGCGGGCTTCCGTGTCGCGGTCGCGAGCGACGGCGACGACGGGCTGCGCCAGGTGTTCGCCGCGCGCCCCGACGCGCTCGTGCTCGACCTGATGCTCCCCGGCCAGAACGGGCTCGAGATCCTGCGCGAGGTGCGCGGCGAGCCGGCCACGCAGGACCTTCCGGTGATCGTGCTCACGGCGCGCGCCGCCGAGATGGACAAGCTGCTCGGCTTCGAGCATGGCGCGGACGACTACCTCACCAAGCCGTTCAGTCCGCGCGAGCTGGTGGCGCGCGTGCAGGCGCTGTTGCGGCGCTCCAAGCCCGGCAAGGAATCCCCGGCGATCCAGCGCGGCGCGCTGCGTGTGGACGCCCAGTCGCGCGAGGTCACGCTCGAGGGCAAGCGGCTCACGCTCACGCCGCGCGAGTTCGACCTGCTGGCGTTCCTCGCGCGGCATGCGGGCCGCGTGCTGTCGCGCGAGGAGCTGCTGCGCAAGGTGTGGGGCTATGACTACCTCGGCGAGACCCGCACCGTCGATGTGCACGTGCGCAGGTTGCGCATGAAGCTCGGCGAGTCGCACCCGATGATCGAGACCGTGACCGGCGCCGGGTACAAGTTCGTCGCGCCCGAACCCGCCACGAGCTGACCCGTGACCCTGTCGCTGCGCACGCGGCTGCTGCTCACGCACGGCCTCGTCGTGGTGGCGGTGGCGACCGCGCTCACGCTGCTCGCGCTGCAGGCGGAACGCCGCTGGCTGCTGCAGCTGCACGGCACGGCCCTCGAGCGCGCGGCGGTCGCCGTGGCGGGCGACGTGCAGGAGGCACAGGCGTTCGCCACCATCGCGAGCCGAGCCGATTCCACGTACGCGCTGCGCGTGTCCCTGATCGCCCGCGATGGCCGTGTGCTGGCGGACTCGCGAGTGCCACTCGCGCAGCTCGATGACCACTCCGACCGGCCCGAGGTGGTGGCCGCGTTCGGCGGGAGGACCGGCCGCTCATTGCGGATGAGCCGCAGCACGCGCGTGGAGTACGTGTACGTGGCGGTGCCCGCCCGCGGGCCGGGTCCCGTGGCCGTGGTTCGCGTGGCGGAGCCTGTCGATGCCGTGCGCGCGACGCACGCCCCGTCGTTGCGCGACTCGCTCCTGGCTGCGATGGGCGTGATCCTGGCCGGCTTCGCGCTGCTGTTCGGATTGTCGGGGCGGTTCGCGGGCCGTGTGCACGCGCTGGAGCGTGTGGCGCGCGGCATCGGTCGAGAGGGCCTGGCGCCGCGCGCAGCGGAAGTGCCGGCCGACGACCTCGGCCGGTTGGGTCGCGTGCTCAACGAGATGGAGCGCGAGATGCGGCTGCGCGTCGAGGCGCTCCAGCGTGAGCGCGACGATCGTGAGCGCATCCTGGCGCACATGAGCGACGGGGTCGCGCTCGTGGACGGCGCTGGGCGCGTTGTGCATGTGAACCACCGCCTCGCCGCGCTGCTCGGCGCCGCCCGCCCGGCCGAGCCCGGCACGCTGTTCCAGGCGTTCGCGCGCGTGCCCGACCTGGACGAGTTGCTCGAGGCGGCCCGCAGCGAGGCGCGCACCGTCGAACGCGAGCTGCGGCTGTGGTCGCCGCGCGCGCAGGTGCTGCGCGTCACCGCCACGCCGCTCGGCGGCCCGGCGCCGGCACCCGTGCTGCTGGTGCTGCACGACCTCACGGAGTCCGAGCGCCTGCAGCGGCTGCGCCAGGACTTCGTGGCCAACGTGTCGCATGAGCTGCGCACGCCGCTCACTTCGCTTCGCGGCTATGCCGAGACGCTCGCCGAGGGCGGCCTCGAGGATGTCGAACACCGCGAGCGCTTCGTGCACATCATCCGCGACCAGGCCGTGCGTCTGCAGGCCCTGGTCGAGGACCTGCTGTCGCTCGCCGAACTCGAGCGGCCGGACGTGACGCTGCGGCGCGAGCGCTTCGACCTGCGTGCCGCCGCGGAGCGTCAGGTGGCGGCGCTGCGCGAGGCTGCGCGCGTCGCAGACACTCCGCTGGAGCTGGTGTCCGGCGGATCGGTGTGGGTGGAGGGCGACCGGGTGCAGTTGGAGCAGGCCATGGCCAACCTGCTCGACAACGCGGTCAAGTACACCGAGCGCGGCCGCGTGACGGTGCGATTGGGCGCCGACGATGCGTTCGCCTGGTTCGAGGTGCGCGACACCGGTCCCGGCATCCCGGCGGAGGACCAGCCGCGGGTGTTCGAGCGCTTCTACCGTGTCGACAAGGCCCGCTCGCGCGAGAAGGGCGGCACCGGGCTCGGGCTGTCGATCGTGAAGCATGCGATCCAGTTGCACGCGGGGGAGGTCTCGCTCGAGAGCACGCCGGGCGAGGGCTCCACGTTCTCGTTCCGCATCCCGCTGCGCGCGGTCGCCGCCGTCCGCTGACGGCGCGTCATTCCGGCAATACGCCGAGTTCTCACGCCCGAAACATCGCCGACACGGATCGGCCGCGCATGCGCCCGCACCATGCGACGCGTGGGAGATGGGCGGCCGTGGCCAGCGGGTCCTCGCCATCGGGAAGGTGTGCAGCAAGCCGGCCATGAGTTCCAGACATCCGTGCAGGCATCGCCGCCTCCCACTCCTCTTCTGCGGCACGCATGCCCCCTTCGAAGCAGGTGCCGGGGGCCCGGAGGCCTGGCTCGCCCCCGGTGCGTGCACGCAGCTGGGCACTCCTCCCGTCCCTCTCCCAGCTCATCTCGAACGGAGGCAGCATGCGCATCGATCACGCGAACGCCGCACGCACGGTCCGACGTCTGGCCGCCCTGCTGGCGTTCGCTGCCGGCTTCGCGACTCAAGCCGCGGCCCAGGTCAATCCGGTCATCTTCGACGGCAACATCGTCTTCAGCGCCAGCGGCGGCCTGTACGGCGGCGCGGCCTCTGCCGGCAGCCCGTGTCTGCCGGGCCTCGACTCCACCACGGCGCTCATCGCCACCACGCAGTTCACGCGCAACTCCAACCTCGACCCGCTGCTCGGCGGCGCGCTGAACGTGGCCGTCCCGAACTGGCGGCCGGCCGCGGGCTCGCCGGCGTTCTGCGCCAATGGCCAGCATCAGGTGCTGGACCTGCCCAACGACGGGTTCTTCCAGCAGGTCGACTATGTCGGCGCGATCGGCAGCACGCAGCAGGACTGGACGCAGGGCTGGACCTACTACGGGCTCGACGGCGGCGGACGCACGTTCCCGGTGCGGCCGGTCGTGGTCCTCGACAACCAGAACCTGTACTCCGACCGCACGTTCTCGGCGGACTCCAACTACCTCGTGCGCGGCCAGCTCCGCGTGAAGTCGCAGGCCACGCTCACGGTGCAGCCGGGCGTGGTGATCTTCGAGGAGACGGCGACCACGGGGACGATCATCATCGAGCGTGGCGCCGACATCATCGCCAGCGGCCTGCCGTTCGCGCCGATCATCATCACGTCGGACGCGGCGCCGGGCTCGCAGACACCGGGCGGCGTCGGCGGCCTGTTCATCAACGGCTACGCCCGCACCAACGTGGTCAACTCGTGCGCCGGCGACTCGGCCGCCTCCGAGGGCGGCCTGATCGGCTACTTCGGCGGCAACGACGACGCGGACGACTCGGGCGTGCTGCGCTACCTGCGCATCGAGTTCGCGGGCGTCACGTTCGCGACCAACAACGAGGCCAACGGGCTCACGCTCAACGGCGTCGGCTCGGGCACGATCATCGAGAACGTGCAGTGCCACCGTGGGTCCGATGACCTGCTCGAGTTCTTCGGCGGCACCGCCCAGGTGCGCAACATGCTGCTCACCTACGGGCAGGACGATGGGTTCGACTGGCAGCTCGGCTATCGCGGCAAGGCGCAGTTCGTGGTGATCCGCCAGTTGGCGAGCGACAACGGCGCCGAGCGCGGCATCGAGGCAGACAACAACGAGTTCAGCAATGCCACCGAGCTGTGCTCGGGCCGCTCCAACCCGACGCTGGCCAACTTCACGATCCTCGGCGACCTGGGCGCCGGTCCGGGCCTGGTGACCGACGGCATCCACCTGCGCCGCGGCACGGGCGGCGTCGTGCTCAACTCGATCATCGCGTACTGGAAGAGCAACGCACTCGAGCTCAACGGCGCCGAGACGTTCATCAACCACTGCAGCGACCGTGCGGGCATCGCAGCGCTGACGCCGCCCACGGCGTGCAGCTCCAGCCTCGACCCCGACCCGATCGTGTTCGACGGCAACATCGTCTTCAGCGCCAGCGGCGGCCTGTATGGCGGCGCGGCGTCCGCTGGCAGCCCCTGTGTGCCGGGGCGCGACTCCACGACGGCGCTGATCGCCACGTCGCAGTACCTCAACAACTCGTCGGTCGATCCGCTGCTCACGGGCGCGCTCGACGTGGCGGCTCCGGACTGGGTTCCGGCGTTCGGCAGCCCGGCGTACGCCGGCAATGCGGGCCACGGCAAGGTGGTCAACGTCCCCAAGGACCTGTTCTTCGAGAAGGAGTGCTTCGTCGGCGGCATGGGGCAGGGTGAGGACTGGGCCGCGGGCTGGACCTACTACGGTCTCGACGGCAGCGGACGCACGTTCCCGGTGCGGCCGGTCGTGGTCCTCGACAACCAGGACCTGTACTCCGACCGCACGTTCTCGGCGGACTCCAACTACCTCGTGCGCGGCCAGCTCCGCGTGAAGTCGCAGGCCACGCTCACGGTGCAGCCGGGCGTGGTGATCTTCGAGGAGACGGCGACCACGGGGACGATCATCATCGAGCGTGGCGCCGACATCATCGCCAGCGGCCTGCCGTTCGCGCCGATCATCATCACGTCGGACGCGGCGCCGGGCTCGCAGACACCGGGCGGCGTCGGCGGCCTGTTCATCAACGGCTACGCCCGCACCAACGTGGTCAACTCGTGCGCCGGCGACTCGGCCGCCTCCGAGGGCGGCCTGATCGGCTACTTCGGCGGCAACGACGACGCGGACGACTCGGGCGTGCTGCGCTACCTGCGCATCGAGTTCGCGGGCGTCACGTTCGCGACCAACAACGAGGCCAACGGGCTCACGCTCAACGGCGTCGGCTCGGGCACGATCATCGAGAACGTGCAGTGCCACCGTGGGTCCGATGACCTGCTCGAGTTCTTCGGCGGCACCGCCCAGGTGCGCAACATGCTGCTCACCTACGGGCAGGACGATGGGTTCGACTGGCAGCTCGGCTATCGCGGCAAGGCGCAGTTCGTGGTGATCCGCCAGTTGGCGAGCGACAACGGCGCCGAGCGCGGCATCGAGGCAGACAACAACGAGTTCAGCAATGCCACCGAGCTGTGCTCGGGCCGCTCCAACCCGACGCTGGCCAACTTCACGATCCTCGGCGACCTGGGCGCCGGTCCGGGCCTGGTGACCGACGGCATCCACCTGCGCCGCGGCACGGGCGGCGTCGTGCTCAACTCGATCATCGCGTACTGGAAGAGCAACGCACTCGAGCTCAACGGCGCCGAGACGTTCCGAAACCACTGCGCGGACCGGGACTTCGTGACCAGCCCGGGCGTGCAGTGCAGCCAGTTCACCACGGACGTGCCGGTGAGCGACGGCCGTGCGCTGGCGGCCTTCGCCTCGCCCAATCCGGTCCGCGGTGCGCTGCAGATCCTCTTCTCGCTGCCGCGTGCGGGCCGTGTCTCGGTGCAGCTGTTCGCGGCCGATGGCCGGCTCGTCCACACACTGGCCGAGGGCGAGCGTGGCGCAGGTTCGCACCGGCTCACGTGGGACACCGACGGCCAGCTCCCGGCCGGCACGTACTTCTACCGCGTGCGCGCCAACGGCGAACAGGTCAGCGGCAAGTTCGTGCGAGTGCAGTGATCCAAGTCACGATCCAAACGCCACGAGGGGGCGGGCGCGAGCCCGCCCCCCGCGGCGTCTTCCGCACGTCACTCCATGTGACGCCCCCCGAGGACCCGACACCTTCCCGATCGAGGGCCTTCCCCATGTCGCACCATCTCCGGCCGCTGCTCGCGGCCACGTTGCTGTGGTTCGCCTCGACCTCGCCGCCCGCGGCGTTCGCACAGTCCGCTGGACACGTGCGCGGCAAGGTCATCGCCAAGGACACCGGCGAGACCATGTCGTTCATCAACCTGCTGCTGATCCCGGCGGACACCACGCTCAAGCGGGTCGGCGGCATGACGAACAGTGACGGCACGTTCGACCTGGCCGCCGCGCGAGGCACGTACACGCTGCGCGTCCAGGCGCTGTCGTACGCGCGCAAGGACCTCGCGGGCATCGCGGTCGAGCCCGGGCGCGTCCAGGAACTGACCGTGGCGCTCTCCCCCGAGGCGATCCAGCAGGAGGAGATCGTCGTCGAGGCGCGGCGCCGTCAGGACACCGAGAACGCGCTGCTCACGATCCGCCAGAAGGCTGCGGCCGTGTCGGACGCAGTGAGCGCGGAGCAGGTGCGGCGCTCCCCTGACAAGGACGCGGGCGACGTGCTCAAGCGCGTGACCGGGCTGTCGGTCAACGAGGGCAAGTTCGTGTTCGTGCGCGGGCTCGGGGAGCGCTACAGCTCCACCGAGGTCGACGGCGTGCGCTTGGCGAGCCCCGAACTCAACAAGCGCGTCGTGCCGCTGGACATCATCCCGGCCAATCTGCTCGAGAACATCACGGTGCAGAAGACCTACACGGCCGATCGCCCTGCGGAGTTCGGCGGGGGAGACGTGCAGGTGCGCACCAAGGACTTCCCGGGCCAGCGGCAGTGGTCGTTCTCCGCAGGCCAGAGCATGGAGGCCGGCAGCACGTTCGAGCAGGGGCTGCGCTATGGCGGCTCCAGCCGCGATGCCTGGGCCATGGGCGCGGGCTCGCGCGAGATCCCGCAGGCACTGCTGCGGATCGCCGCGGGTCGGCGCGTGTCCACCTTCAACAGCGTCCTCGGCACCGGCCTCACCAACGCCGAGCGCGCCGCGATCGGCCGCTCGTTCAACAATGAATGGGGCGTCACGCGCGGAGAGCTGTCTCCCAACGGCAGCTACGCCCTCACATTCGGTGACGAGTACAGGATCTTCGGCAAGGCGCTGGGCCTGGTGGCGAGCGGCAACTACAGCCGGTCGCAGGAGATCTCCAGCGAGACGTCGCGCTACTACTTCGGGCAGGATCTGAGCGGCGACCTCTCGGGCGTGCAGCCGCGATTCGACGGCTCGGTGGAGCGCGGGCTCGACCGCGTCAACCTTGGCGGGCTCGCGGCGCTCAGCCTGCGCCTGTCGCCGGCGCACTCGCTGCACGCGCGTACGTTCCTGAATCGCGAGGCCGAGGACGAGGCGCGCTTCTTCCAGGGTTGGTCGGACGACAGCCAGGACTCGATCCGCGGCACGCGCCTGCGCTACAACGAGCGCACGATCACCACCGCGAGCCTCGAGGGGCGCCACGAGTTCCGCGACCTGCGCGGGTCGCGACTGTCGTGGAAACTCAGCCGTTCGATCGCTGACCGCCTGATCCCGGACCAGCGCAAGGCGAACTACGCGCGGCAGGTGAACACGTACGTGGACGACGACGACCATGTGATCGAGGAGGTGCGCTGGGTGCTGCGCGGGCAGAACCGGGGCGCGACGCGCGAGTTCAGCGACATGCAGGAGCGCGGGCGCGGCGCCGAGATCGACTGGTCGACGCCATTCGTCCTGGGCTCGCTCGGCAACGGCAAGGTGACCGTGGGCGTGAGCGACCAGTGGAAGAACCGCTTCCAGTGGGCACGCCGCTTCCAGCTGCGTGCGCCGCAGGGGCAGGAGACGCTGCCGGCGGACTCGATGTTCGCCCCGGGGAACTGGACCGGGACCACCACCGGCGCGGACATCACCGAGTGGACGTTCCCCGACGACATCTATGACGCGGAACAGGGCCAGACGGCGGCCTATGTCAGCGCCGACGTGCCCATGGGGCGCAAGCTCCGCGCCACGCTGGGCGCGCGTCTCGAGCATGGCGTGCAGCGGCTGCGCAGCTACGACCTGTTCCAGTCCTCCCGTACCGCGAGCTTCGGTGAGCTCGACGACACCGACCTGCTGCCCACGGCCAACCTCACGTGGAGCGTGGACGAGCGCACCAACGTACGAGTCGGTGCGAGCCGCACGCTGTCGCGACCGGACATCAACGAACTCGCCACGCAGCGGATCGAGGACTATGTGCCGGGCATGCGCGATCTGCCGGGGTTCACGTTCATCGGCAATCCGGATCTGGAGCGCGCGCGACTGGATCACTATGACGTGCGCGTGGAGTGGTTCCCCGGACTGGGCGAACTGTTCGCCGCGAGCGCGTTCCTCAAGGAGATGCACCAGCCGATCGAGATCTCGGCGGCCGGCAGCATCGAGCCGCTGTTCTACCCGGTGAACTCGGAACGCGGCCGCAACCGCGGCCTGGAGCTGGAGGTCCGAGCGTCGCTGGGACGCGTGTGGTCGCCTCTCCAGCGCTTCTCGGTCAACGCCAACGCCTCCTGGATCGACTCGCGAGTCACGCTGCCTCCGACCCTCTCGCCCTCCGTGCGCCGGGAGCACTCCCTGCAGGGGCAGGCGGACCGGCTCTTCAATGTCGGGCTGGGCTACGCGACCGGCGACCAGCGGATCGATGCCACGCTGCTCCTGAGCCATACGGGTCGCAAGCTCGCGGGCCTGGGCTTCGATGTGGCGCCGGACTTCCATGACGACCCGTTCACCACGGTCGATGCCACGCTCGATCTCAAGCCGCTTCCGTATCTGCGCGTCAAACTCTCCGGCAACAACCTGCTCGACGTCACGTACACCGGGCATCAGGGCCCGGTCGAGTACTACCGCACCAAGCCCGGCACGGCGTGGTCGATGTCCGTGGCGTTCGGCTCATGAGGTCCGCCATGCGATCGCACCCGCTCCGGTGGTTCCCCGCATCAGTCTGCGTGCTGCTCCTGTCCACGGGAGCCGCCGCCCAGCAGTCATCGATCAACCCGGCGCTTCGCGACGCGCCGGGATACAAGCCGCTCGTGGACCCCGAGTCGACGAGTGTGCGCTTGGGGCGGCGCCTCAACGCACCTCTCGTGAGCATGCGCTTCAGCGACGGGGCCTCGAGCATGGAGCATCTGGGCCGCATGCTGGTGCACGCGATCCATCACTCGAGCCCCGATTCGCTGCGCCGGCTCTGCCTCACGCGCGCCGAGTTCAACGAGATCCTCTGGCGGGAGTTCCCCCAGAGCCGTCCGGTCACCGGCCTCCACGCGGATGACGCCTGGTTCCTGCTGGACGCCCGCCTGCGCGGCGGCGTGTCCAAGCTGCTCGACGAGTACGCGGGCCAGCACCTGGTGTTCGTGCGCTGGGACCGGACGGACACCGTCGCGGTGTTCCGCAACTTCCGCCTGCACAACGGACTCTCGCTCGTGGTGCGGGACGAGAGCGGCCGCGAAGTGGCGCTGCCGCACGTCCGCGCCGTGGCGGAGCGCAAGGGGCAGTTCAAGTTGCAGAGCCTGCGGGACTGACGCGCGCTCCGCTCCGCGCCGATCGCCGGGTTTCAAGCTGCAGACATGCGGCGTTCAACTTGCCGTAACAGCTCGCATGGTCCCATCGCGCCGGCTTCGCGCCCTGAGCGCCCCGCTCGCAGCGACCCCCGTGGAGACCCCCATGTCCATCGTCGAAGAGCCCATCGCGGTGTCGATCACCCGCGGAGAGACGGCCGTCATGACCACGCCCCCCACAGGCCGCAAGCGCGGCCGCCCGCTCGAGATGCAGCCGGACGAAGTGCTGCTCCGCATCCGCCAGTTGAGCGAGCAGCAGACGCTGTTCCGCGTGCACCTGCATCAGCCCGCGCTCTACGCGCGCGCGCGGCGGTTGTTCGGCACCTGGGCGCGCGCCGTCGCGCTCGCCGGGCTGGATCATGCGAGCGCCGTGTCGGAGGCCCGGCGCCGGGCCGTCGAAGCGCGGCGCCGGCGCTGGTCCCCGGGACGGGCGCGCGACTGACCTCCCGTCGGAGAAGGGCGCTGCGACCGCGGGAGGGAGTTGTTACACGCTGGTAACCGCGCGGCGAAGTTGCCGAAACTCGCCGCGCGTCACCCTGCCTGCGGTCCGGAGGAAGGCTCATGCATCGATCGCGATTCCTGGTGTACGCCGCGGGGCTGATCCTCGCGGTCTCCATGGTGCAGTGTGGCGGTCAAGCGCGCCGCGTCGTGACGCTCAAGGGTTCGGACACCATGGTGATCCTGGGCCAGCGCTGGGCGGAGACCTACATGGCCGCGCACCCGGGGCAGATCATCCAGGTGACGGGCGGCGGCTCGGGGACGGGCATCGCCGCGCTCATCAACGGCACCACCGACATCTGCCAGTCCTCGCGCGCCATGAAGGCCGACGAACAGCAGCAGATCGCCGCCAAGCACGGACAGCCACCGTTCGAGCAGGTCGTCGCGCGTGACGGGCTGACGATCTATGTCAGCGAGCAGTGTCCGGTGAACGAGATGACGATCGAGCAGGTGCGGGACATCTACTCGGGCCGCGTCCGCGACTGGAAGGACCTGGGTGGTCCTGCGGCGCCGATCATCGCGTACAGCCGCGAGAACAACAGCGGTACCTACGCGTACTTCAAGGAGCACGTGCTCGAGGGCGGCGACTTCGCCGCGGACGTGCAGACGCTGCCGGGCACCGCCGCGGTGGTGAACGCCGTCACGCAGGATGCGCGCGGCATCGGCTACGGCGGCGACGCGTACGCCAAGGGCGTCAAGATGATCGCGCTCAAACGCGATCCCGCCACGCCCGGCGTGACGCCGAGCGAAGCGTCCATCGCCGACGGCAGCTACCCCCTGGCGCGACCGCTCTACTTCTACACGCGCACCACGCCCACCGGCGACGCCAAGGCGTTCATCGACTTCTGCCTCTCTCCCGAGGGCCAGCGCGTGGTGCTCGACGTGGGCTACTTCCCGATCCCGTGACCGCACGTCCTGCATCGCCCTGGCCGTGGCGAGCAGCGGCCTCGTGCGTCCTCGCCACGGCACTCCACGCGGCGCCCGTCCACGCCCAAGCCGATGCGGACACGACCGCCACCGCCAGCATCTCGCGCGAGGAGGTGCATGCGCTGCTCGAGGGCCTCACCGAGCAGTTGCTCGGCCTGCAGGCCGAGACCGACAAGCTCCGCAAGATCAAGCTCTCGGGCTACGTGCAGGCGCGCTTCGAGGTGAGCGAGGCGAGCAGTGACTCGGTGCGGGTCAGCGGGTCGCCTGCTGCGCTCACCGTGGCGAACCAGTCGCGGTTCTTCATCCGGCGTGGCCGCATCAAGCTCACCTACGACTCCTCGCCACGCTCGCAGGGGGTCGTCTACTTCGATGGTGGCCAGGACCGCACGGTGCGGCTGCTCGAGGCCTACGTGACGCTCAAGGACTGGTGGACGCCGATGCAGGACCACCAGCTCACGATCGGGCAGTTCAACGTGCCATTCGGGTTCGAGATCGAGCGCAGCTCGGCCACGCGCGAGCTGCCGGAGCGCTCGCGCGCCGAGAACGTGCTGTTCAGCGGCGAACGCGACCGCGGCATCAAGCTCGAGGACCAGTGGACACCCAAGCTGCGCACGGTGGTCGCGCTCTTGAACGGCGGGGGCGTGAACGACCCTGACTTCGCCAACACCGATCCGACACGCGGCAAGGACTTCGTGGGCCGGGCCCGCTGGTCCGAGGGGTGGCTCGACGTGGCGGGCTCCTACGCGTTCGGCCGCGACGTGGTGCCGCTCTCTGGGCCTGACGTGTGGCCCACACGCGAGCGCATCGGCGTCGACGCGCAGTGGTTCTTCACGCTCCCGCGACTGGGCGGCGGCTCGCTGTCGGCTGAGGGCTACCTGGGGCACGACACCAACGCGGACTCGCTGCGCACGCTGGTGCAGACGGTGAACGTGTCCGCCACGCAGCAGGCGCGGCTCCTGCGCCCCGGCGCGGACGCCTCGCACCTGGCCACGGACTTCCAGGGCGGCTATGTGATGTGGGTGCAGGGCGTCGGGGAGTGGGCGCAGGCCGTGGTGCGCCACGACCGCTACGACCCCAACGTGGACATGGATCACGATCAGTACGCTCGCTGGAGCCTGGGGCTCAACCTGTTCTACGACGGCAACACGCGACTCAGCGTGTCCTACGACGACATCCGCACCGAGGTGGCCGCCACGGCGGGCCGCTTCGCCGATCCGCACGACAACCTGTGGACGTTCCAGGTCCAGCACCGCTTCTGAGGGGAGGCCACTCCTTGCGTCCGTCCCGCCACGCGCGCGCCGCCGTCCTGTTCACGCTGCTCGCCGCTGTGCCATCGCACGCGGGCCGCGGCATCACCGTGAAGGGTTCCGACACCATGGTGATCCTGGGGCAGCGCTGGGCGGAGACGTACATGAACCAGAACGCCGGCCAGGTCGTGATGGTGACCGGCGGCGGTTCGGGCACCGGCATCGCCGCGTTGATCAACGGCACGACCGACGTGTGCCAGTCTTCGCGTGCGATGAAGCCCGACGAGAAGCTCAAGCTCCGCGACCGGTTCCAGACCACCGGCATCGAGATCCCGGTGGCGAAGGACGGACTGGCCGTGTACGTGCACACGAGCAACCCGGTGCGCGAGCTGTCACTCGAGCAGCTCAGGGGCATCTACATGGGCACCATCACCAACTGGAAGCAGGTGGGGGGCTCCGAGGCCACGATCATCCTGTACAGCCGTGAGAACAACTCGGGCACGTACGTGTTCTTCAAGGATGTCGTGCTGGGCGGCCGGGACTTCTCCCCGCGGGCGCAGACGCTCCCGGGCACGGCCGCGGTGGTGAATGCGGTCTCCAAGGATGCCAACGGCATCGGCTACGGCGGCGGCGCCTATGCCAAGGGCGTGCGCGAGGTGGCGCTCAAGCGTACGGCCACAGCGCCGGCGGTGCTGCCCGATGTGAAGACGGTGCAGGATGGCAGCTATCCGCTGTCGCGGCCGCTCTACTTCTATCTGCGCAAGAAGCCCGAAGGCGATGTGCGGCGCTTCGTGGACTGGGTATTGTCCGACGCAGGCCAGCAGCTCGCGACGCAGGTCGGCTACTTCCCCCTTCGCTGAGCAGGCGCCCACTTGGCTCTCCTCCGCCCCGGCATCGACGCCACGCGCCACCGCCGCATGCAGCTGTGGCGCGAGCGCTTCATCGAGTTCGCGCTTCGCTCCAGCGCGCTCTTCGCGGTCGTCGGGCTGCTGCTGATCATCGTCTTCGTGTTCCGTGAAGCGGCGCCGGTGCTGTTCGACCGCGAGACGCAGCGCGAGGCGAGCGTTCCGGGGTTCTTCGCCACACCGCTCTGGCAGCCGGTGGGGGACGTGCCCAAGTACGGGATCGTGCCCCTGTTGGTGGGCACGTTCAAAGTGGTCGTGGTGGCGATGGTGTTCGCCACGCCGCTCGCCGTGCTGGCGGCGCTGTTCAGTTCCGAGTTCGCCTCCCCGCGCGTGCGCGAGGCGATCAAACCGGTGATCGAGATCCTGGCGGGGATCCCCTCGGTGGTGATGGGCTTCTTCGCGCTCATGGTGCTGGCGTCGTGGCTGCAGCAATGGACCGGCTCCACGATCCGACTCAACGCGGTCAACGCCGGGATCGCGCTGGGGCTGGGCGTGATCCCCACGATCTACACGGTGGCCGAAGACGCGCTGCGCGCCGTTCCTCGGTCGTACCGCGAGGCGTCGCTGGGGCTGGGCGCGACGCCGTGGCAGACCGCGTGGCACGTGGCGCTGCCAGCGGCCTCGGCGGGCGTGGGCGCGGCGGTGCTACTGGGGCTGGCGCGCGCGGTCGGTGAGACGATGATCGTGCTCATGGCCTCGGGCAACGCCGCGATCATCTCGGGCGACCCGTTTGACTCGGTGCGCACGCTGTCCGCGAGCATCGCCGCAGAACTGGCCGAGGTCGTGGTGGGAAGCCCGCACTATTCGGTGCTCTTCTTCCTCGGCGCGCTGCTCTTCACGATCACGTTCATCATCAACGTGGCGGCGGGCGTGTTCGTCGAGCGGCTGCGCAAGCGGCTGGCGGGCGCATGAGCAGCGACACGCTGCGCGATGTCCGCCCATTGCCGCGGGCCCGCGCGTTCGACGTGCAGGGCGTGTCGCTCACGGCGCTCTCGGGTCTGTCCGCCGCACTGATCGCACTCATGGTGGCGGTGATCCTGGGCGACATCGTGGGGCACGGCTGGCAGGCGGTGACCTGGGAGTTCCTGGCCGGCGCCCCCCGCAACGGCATGACCGAGGGCGGCATCTTCCCGGCCATCTACGGCACGGTGCTGCTCGTGCTGCTCATGGTGGTCGCGTTGATCCCCTTCGGCGTGGGGGCCGCGGTGTACCTGCACGAGTACGCCGATCCGTACGCGTGGACCACGCAGGCGGTGCGGTTCGCGGTCAACAACCTGGCGGGCGTGCCGAGCATCGTGTTCGGGCTGTTCGGGCTGGGGTTCTTCATCCAGTTCGTCGGCCGCTCGATCGACCAGGGGCTCGGGCTCGACGTGGTCTGGGGGCAGCCGTCGCTGATCTGGGCCGCGCTCACGCTGGCGGTGCTCAACCTGCCCGTGGTGATCGTCACCACCGAGGAGGCGCTCAAGACGGTGCCGCGCGAGATGCGCGAGGCTTCTCTGGCGCTGGGCGCGACGCGCTGGCAGACGGTGCGCTACGTGCTGCTGCCCCAGGCCATGCCGGGCATCCTCACGGGAGCGATCCTGGCGGTCTCTCGCGGCGCCGGCGAGGTGGCGCCGATCCTGTTCACCGGTGCGGCCTACTTCCTGCCCTACCTGCCCAGTTCGCCCACGGACCAGTTCATGGAACTGGGCTACCACGTGTTCGTGCTGGCCACGCAGTCCCCCGACGTCGAGGCGACACGGCCCATCCTGTATGGCACCGTGCTCGTGCTCCTCGGGCTCACGCTGCTGCTGAACCTGACCGCCATCGTGCTGCGCGCGCGCCTGCGTGCTCGGCTGCTCGGGAGGAGCTGAGGTGACTGTGGAGATGACCGATGCGAGGCCCTCACTGGTGACACGCCCCGCCGTGCCGCCACGCACGGGCGAGCCCAAGCCTGCCGCGCCCGCGGGAGTGCCCCGGCTGGCGGCGCGCGAGCTGCAGCTGCACTACGGCGCACACCATGCGCTCAAGGGCGTGACCCTGCAGATCCCGAGCAACAGCGTGACGGCGATCATCGGTCCATCGGGCTGCGGCAAGAGCACGCTGCTGCGCTCGTTCAATCGCATGAACGACCTGATCCCCGGCGTCCGCGTCGAAGGAGCGATCGAGGTCTCGGGCCGCTCGGTGCTGGCGCCGGGCACCGACGTGGTCGAGCTGCGCCGCCGCGTGGGCATGGTGTTCCAGCGTCCCAACCCGTTCCCCAAGTCGATCTTCGAGAACGTGGCGTTCGGACTGCGCATGCTGGGCCTGGACGACCGCGGCGAACTGGGTGCGCGCGTCGAGGACAGTCTGCGCCGTGCGGCGCTGTGGGATGAGGTCAAGGACCGGCTCGACCGCTCGGCCATGCAGCTCTCGGGCGGGCAGCAGCAGCGGCTCTGCATCGCCCGCTGCCTGGCTGTCGAGCCCGAGGTGATCCTCATGGACGAGCCGGCGTCGGCGCTCGACCCGACCGCCACGGCCCGGATCGAGGAGCTGATCCTCGATCTCAAGGGGCGCTACACGCTCGTGGTGGTCACTCACAACATGCAGCAGGCGGCGCGCATCTCGGACCACACGGCGTTCATGCTGCAGGGCGTGCTGGTCGAGTTCGACGACACGCGCCGTGTGTTCACCAGCCCGAGCCAGAAGCTGACCGAGGATTACATCACGGGCCGCTTCGGCTGAGCCGCCGCACGAGAGCGCGCTTCTCCCCGCGGCCGCCGCATGCGACGATTCCGGCAAGGAGGTCCTGCCGACCATGGAACGCCATTTCGAACATCAGATCGACGAGCTGAAGCAGCAGCTGCTGCTCATGAGCGGCCGCGCGGAGAGCATCATCCGCAAAGCGGTCGAAGCGCTGCAGCGACGCGACGCGGCGCTCGCCGAGGAGGTGTTCAAGGACGACAAGGTGATCGATCGCATGGAGATCGACATCGAGGAGCGCTGTATCGAGTTGCTGGCCCTGCAGCAGCCCCTGGCCACCGACCTGCGGCTGATCACCTCAGCGCTCAAGATCTCCAACGACCTCGAGCGCATCGGCGACCACGGCGTGAACATCGCAGGCTGCGCCAAGGAACTGGCGGGCAAGCCGGCGGTGCCGCCGCTCGCGGACCTGCCGGCGCTGGCCGAGTCCTCGATCGGCATGCTGCGCGAGGCGCTCGACTGCTTCGTGCGCCGCGATGCGGAGACGGCTCGCGCACTGGTGCTGCGCGATGACGAGGTGGACGCGCTCAACCGCCACCTCTTCGCAGAGCTGGTCTCACGCATGATCGCAGACCCGGGGCAGGTGGACCGGTCGATGTCGTTGGTGCTGGTGGGGCGCAACCTGGAGCGGGTCGGGGATCTGGCGACGAACATCGCGGAGGAAGTGGTGTTCATCGCGGAGGCGCGGATCATCAAGCATCATGCGGAGGATCCGCAGCGAGACGAGTTCTCGCGGTCGTAGTCGGCGTTCGTCGCTCGTCGCTCGTCGCTCTCTTGGCGTGCGGGCGCGAGTTCGGGGGCCGGTGCCCTGACGGCGGACGTTCGTCGCGAGCATCCCTGCTCGCTCCTCACTCGTCGCTCGGCTCGCTCCGCCAGTCCCTGGCTCCCGCGAGCCTCTCGGCGCCGCCGCCAGAGCACCGGCCCCCGAACTCGCGCCCGATGCCGGGGCTCGCTCCTCCTCCTTCCCTATGAGGGGGTGGGGGTCATTCGAGGGTCTTTCGGAATCTCAGGGTGGAGAGGCCGAAGAAGGTGATGGCGAAGGCGAGGAGGGCGAGGGTCTGGGGCCAGACTTCTCTGAGGCCGACTCCCTTCAGGACGATGCCTCGGATGAGCTGGAGGTAGTGCGTCAGCGGGAGCAGGTTGCCGGCCCAGCGGGCGGGGTCGGGCATGGCCTCTCGCGGGAACATGAAGCCCGAGAGCAGCACGTTGGGCAGCAGGAACAGGAACGCGCTCTGTGTCACCTGCGCCTGGTTGCGCCCCAGCGTCGAGATGAACAGGCCCATGCCGAGATTGGCCACGATGAACAGGAACGTGGCCACATAGAGCTCGAGCAGCGGACCGCGCACGGGCACCTTGAACACCAGGTGGCCCACCACGAGGACCGTGGTCATCTGCACGTAGCCGATCAGAACGTACGGCGCGATCTTGCCGATCATGATCTCGCTGCGTGCCAGCGGCGTCACGATGAGCTGTTCGAGCGTGCCCGTCTCGCGTTCGCGCACCAGTGACAGCGCGGTGATGATGATCAGGATGTTGCTCAGGATCATGCCGATGATGCCGGGCACGACGAACACCGAGCTCTTGAGCGCGGGGTTGTAGAGCGGCCGCACGCGCATGTCGACGGGCTGGCGCAGCGCGGCGCTGCCGCCGAGTCGCGCCTGCAGGGTCTCGACGGCGATGCGCTGGCCCACCATCTGGGCGGCGGCGATGGCGTTCTGGGATGCCGTGGGGTCGCTGGCGTCCACCAGGACCTGCACCGCCGTGGTCCGGCCACGCTTGAGGTCGCTGGCATAGTCCGGCGGGATCACGAACGCGGCGCGCGCGGTGCCGCGGTCCACGCGCGACAGCGCATCGGCATACGACAGGGCCGGTGCCGTGAGCACGAAGTTGCCCGTGGCCGTGAGGCGCTGCACCAGTTCCCGGCTCTGCGCCGTCTGGCTCTGGTCGAACACGGTCGTGGGCAGGTTGCGCACGTCGGTGCGGATCGCGAACCCGAAGATGAGCAGTTGCATCACGGGCACCGCGAGCATGAGTCGCAGCGTGGCCGGGTCGCGGCGCATCTGCACGAACTCCTTGCGCACCATGGACAGCAGTCGTGCGCGGTTCATGCGTCGCTCTCCTGCAGCGATACGAAGATGTCCTCGAGCGTCATGCCGGTGCCGAACACGGCCTTCACCTCGGCAGGCGTGCCGATCGCCTTGACTCGGCCGCGCGACAGGAACGCCAGCCGATCGAAGCGCTCGGCCTCGTCCATGTAGTGCGTGGTCACGATGAGCGTGGTGCCCTCGGCGGCGCGCTCGCGGATGATCTGCCAGAAGAGCCGCCGCGCCGCGGGATCCACGCCGGCGGTGGGCTCGTCCAGGAACACGACGCGCGGCTCGTGCATCATGGCGCTCGCGAGCGCGAGCCGTTGCTTCTGCCCGCCCGACAGCACGCCAGCGAGCCGCGTGCTGATCTCGCCCAGCCGCATGGCCTGCTTGGCCCACGCCACACGGTCCTCGCGCCGTGCACCCGACAGGCCGTAGACGCCGGCGTAGAAATCGAGGTTCTCGTCCACGGTCAGGTCGCGATACAGCCCGAACGCCTGCGACATGTAACCGATGCGCGACTTGACCACGTCGGGTTCGCGGGCCACATCGGCGCCCGCGACGATGGCAGTGCCCTCGGTGGGGTCCATGAGCCCGCACAGGATGCGGATCGTGGTGGTCTTGCCGGAGCCGTTGGGTCCGAGGATGCCGAAGATCTCGCCCTGCGCGATCGCGATCGACAGGCCGTCGACGGCCGCGAACGCGCCGAATCGCTTGACCAGCCCCTGCACTTCGATCACGGGGCCGCGGTCGGCGGCGCCGTTCATCGGCGGTCGGCGACGGGGCGGATGTGCGCCGTGGCCGGCAGCCCGGGCTTGAGCGCCCCCGCGGAGGGATCGAGCGTGACCTTGACCGCGAACACGAGGTTGGCCTGCTCCTCCTCGGTGAGCGCGGCGCGCGGCGTGAACTCGGCCTCGGTGGCGATGTGCGTGATGTGGCCAGCGAAGGGCTGCTTGGCGCCGATGGGCGTGACCTCCACCGGATCGCCCACATGGATCCGCGGCAGCAAGGGCGCCGCGATGTAGAGCCGCATCCAGAGCCGGTCGGGGTCGCCCAGGGTCACCACGGGCAGCCCGGCGGGCACCAGCTCGCCAGGCTCGAAGTTGCGCAGCAGCACCAGCCCGTCCGCCGGCGCCGTCAGCGTGAGTTCGCCCACGCGGCTGCGCGCACCGGCCACCTGCGCGGTGGCGGCGGCCGCCGCGTCGCGTGCGGCCGCGACCTGCTGGCGGCGATAGCCGTCCTCGCGCAGGCGCAGCTCCTCGCGTGCGGCGCGCACGCGCGCCTCGGCGCTGGCGCGCTGGCTGCGTGCGCGATCCACCTCGGCCTGGGCGATCGCCTGCTGCGCGAGCAGCGCCTCGGCGCGCTGCGCCGCGAGTCGTGCCCATTCGAGCTCGGCCTCGGCGGCCGCCACATCGGCGCGCGCCTTGAGCACCTCGGAGGGCCGCGCGCCCTCGCGCAGGTCGCGCGCCTGGGCCTGCGCGCGCTCGGCGTTGGCGAGCTGCGCGGCCAGTTCGGCCGCCACCTCGCCGCGGTCGAGCACCGCGAGCGTGTCGCCCGCATGCACGGTGTCGCCCTCGGCCACGTTCAGCCGCAGCAGCCGGCCGCCCACCTGCGACGCCACGTCGATCTCGTCGATCTCGATCGTTCCCGCGCCGCGAAGTGCGGTGTCGCGCGCGCAACCGGAGGCCAGCAGCAGCGCGATCAGCGCAGCGAGGCTGGCTCGGTTCACAGGCGCACGTCCGGCAGCAGCATCGCCACCCGGCCCACCACGGCGCTGCGCGCCTGGCGCGCGTCGGCGAACCCGAGTGTGGTGAGCGCCGCGGCCGCGCCGGCGCGCGCGAGCAACTCGCCGTGCACCACCTCGAGCCGTCCCGCGCAGCGCAGCACGTACAGCGCGTCGGCGACGAGCGCTGCATCGGCGGGCTCGCGTGTGACGACCGCGAGCTGGCCACTGGGCAGTCGAGCGCGTTCCGCCTGCGCCGGCTCGAGCGGGAACGCGAACGGCCGTCGCCAGTGCGCGAACCGCTCGCGCGCGAGCAGCGCGTCGTGACCGTAGAGCGTGGGGTCGAGGCTCAGCGTGTTGACCACGCGCTCCGCGGGCGGGCGCACGCTGTCGCCGGGATCCGTGGCCGAGGCCAGCACCGGCACGCGCAGGCGGCCCAGGTCGCGTGCCTCCTCGTGCTGCCGTGCGGGCGCCGCGGGTGCCGCCTGCCCCGCGAACCCGCGGCGCAGCACCTCCCAGGCCTCGAGCATGGAGTCATGGTCGATGCGGCCCGTGCGGCCACGGCTCTTGACGCGCGCCCAGGCGCGGTACACGGCCTCGTGTCCGGAGTCCCCCAGCGCCAGCGCGATGCGCGCCGCCACCTCCTCGGAGGGCACCTTGCGGCCGTTCTCGATGTTGAACAGGAACGACGGGGCCAGCCCCTCGGTCTCGCTGCTCAGGCGCTTGAGCGACCAGCCGAGCGCCAACCGCAGCGCACGGACCCGCTGAGCGACGGGGTCGTCGGCGGCGCGGGATCCGGTCTCGACCGCCGCGGTGGCGACGGGGTCGGGGGCAGTCGGCATGCGCGGACGCTAGCGCGTTCTCCCATGGGGCGCCACCGGTCTCTGACGAGGGGGCAGCTCGAGGCGCCGCGCCGCGCGGTCGCCACCGCCTCAGCGGTCCCGGCGGTACAGGCCCGATCGCGCCCGCCAGGCGTCCTGGTAGAACGTGTCCATCGGGAACTCGCGCAGGGATCGCTCGATCCCCCGCGCCAGTGCGCCCGGGCCGTGCGCCTGCCACTCGGCCGTGGCCCCCTGATGGTGGTGACCGGAATAGGTGTAGACGGTGAACGCATCGGCTTCCTCGCCGGAGCACGGCACCGTCATGAATCCGGGGCCGGTCGCGCGGCGCGCGACGCGCACGCCGTCGCCGCGCACGTGCCCGGTGATGCGGCCCCCTGGAGTCTCGAGCAGGAGGCGCCATGCGTAGGGCCCCGATCGCTCGGCGCGTATCTCGGCGAACTGCGCCATGGGGTCGGTGGTCCGGATGCGCTCGCGATCGATCCCGCGGCGGGGGTACCAGCTCGCGAGCTGGACGTAGGAGGCGGACCCGCGCACCCGACGATCCAATGCACCGGAATCCGCGACGCTGGCCTGCACCCACCAGAACGCCATGGGCGTGCGCCGCCCGCGCAGCGCATCCGCGCCATCCACCAGGAACGTGTCGGCGACCAGGAAGCAGAGGCTACCGATCACCAAGGGGGCGAGTTCGGGATGCTGCGCGAGTCTCGCTTGCATCGCGGAGTCGCCCTCGGCGGCTTCGGCGAGCGTGATCGCACGGAAGCCACGCGGCATGCGACCGGGGAGTGCCGCGGCCTCGACCAGATGGTCCAGGCAGATCTCGCAGGCCACGCCCGACATCTCCGACGTGCTCGCCGCGCCGGGGGGCAGTTCTCCGAAGCGCGGGTCGGCGGCCTTCGCCGCGCCTGGAACAGACCACGCGAGGAGTGTCAGCAGAAGGAGCAGCGCGCGGAATCGAAGGACAGGCAGCATGGTCCGGAGGCTAGCAGTTCGCCGCCATGTGCGCCGCAGCCCCCACCCGTCCTGCGTCCGCCCGCGTTGGGGGCGCGAGCATGGCAGCGCCGCGGGCCGGTCCCTAGTCTGTCCGGGTCGTGTTCCCGCGATCCCCCACTGGAGGCCTCATGATCCCGAGACCGCTCGCCGCCACCGCGGCGGTGCTGCTGGCCCTCTTCGCGTCCGCATCGCCCCAGGCGGCGCATGCGGCGCCGGCCCGGAAGGCACCCGCCGCACCGCGGCCGGCGCTCACGCCGGAGTCGTTCCCGGTCGAGCGCTACACCATGTCCAACGGGCTCACGGTGCTGCTGCACCGCGACGCCAGCGTGCCGGCCGTGTGCTTCTGGCAGTGGTTCAAGGTGGGCTCGCGCAACGAGCGCCAGGGCATCACCGGACTGTCGCACTTCTTCGAGCACATGATGTTCAACGGCTCGTCCAACGTGCCGCCCAAGGAGTACGACCGTCGGCTCGAATCGGTCGGGGCGTACTCCAACGCGTTCACGAGCCGTGACATGACCGCCTACTACGAAGAGGGCGGCAGCGCGTCGCTGGAGACCATGTTCACGGTGGACGCGGACCGCATGAAGAGCCTGCTCATGCTGCCCGACATCCTCAAGTCCGAGATCGAGGTCGTGCGCGAGGAGCGCCGCTTCCGCACGGACAACGACGTGCCGGGCATGCTCGATGAGGCGCTCTACACCACCGCGTTCTTCGCCTCGCCCTACGGCTGGCCGGTCGTGGGCTGGATGAAGGACCTGGAGCGCATCACGCGCGATGAGATGCTGGACTACTTCAAGACCTACTACGCGCCCAACAACTGCATCCTGATCGTGGTCGGCGACTTCGACTCGCGCACGATCAAGGACCGCCTGCAGAGCCACTTCGGCGCGATCCCGTCGCAGGCGCCGCCGCCGGCGCCGATCAACTCCGAGCCCGAGCAGCGCGGCGAGCGCCGCGTGTACGTGCACTACCCGAGCGAGACGGTGAGCTTCCAGGTCGGCTACAAGGCCCCGAGCGTGGCTTCGGCGGACCTGTGGTCGCTGCAGGTGGCCAGCGCGATCCTGTCGGGGGGTGAGTCCTCGCGGCTGCACAAGGCGCTCGTCTACGACCAGCAGATCGCGCTGTCGGTGGGCGGCGGGTACTTCGCCGGGCTCGAGCCGGGCCTGTTCGAGATCTCGGTCGAGATGAAGCCGGGCAAGACCGCGGCCGAGGGCGAGGCGGCGCTGTACGCCGAGCTCGAGCGGCTCGCCAAGGACGGCCCCAGCGAGCGCGAGTTGCAGAAGGCGCGCAACCAGGTGGAGGCGGGATTCGTCATGGGGCTGAAGACCAACAACGGCGCGGGCCAGCAGCTCGGCTACTTCGAGCACGTGCACGGCGACTACCGCCGCATGTACGAGGCGATCGAGCGCTTCCGCACGGTGTCCGCGGCCGACGTGCAGCGCGTGGCGCGCGAGGTGTTCGACGCCAAGCGGCGCACCGTGGCGGTGCTGGTGCCAGAGGCCGTGGGCGGTGAAGGGGGCCAGCCATGAAGCGCGCGACCGCGCTGTTCGCGCTGGTGGCCGTGACGGCCTCGGGGATCGCCTCGGCGCAGACGCCGGGGGCCGTCACGCGGGTGACGCTCAAGAACGGCCTGCCCGTGGTGGTGGTGCCCAGCAAGCGGCTGCCGCTCGTGGACCTGCGGCTCACGGCACGCGCGGGTTCGGTGTACGACCCCGCGGGCAAGGAGGGCCTGGCGCGACTCACCGCCGAACTGCTCACGCAGGGCGCGGGCAAGCGCTCGGCGCAGGACGTGGCCGAGGCGATCGAGTTCGTGGGCGGCTCGCTGTCCGCCGCAGCCGGCACCGAGCAGTTCTCGGTGGCGCTCGAGGTGCTCACCAAGGACCTGGGCACGGGGCTCGAGCTGTTCCGAGACGTGGTGACCTCTCCCGCGTTCGCGACCGAGGAGTTCGATCGCAAGCGCGAGGAGACGCTGGGGCAGATCGCGTCGGACAAGAGCGAGCCGTCGGTGATCGCCGACCAGGCGTTCGCGCGGGTGCTCTGGGGCGACAGTCCGCTGGCGCATCCGCTCATCGGCAGCGAGGCCAGTGTGCACGCGATCACGCGCGAGGACGTGGCGGCGTTCCACCGTCGGTTCGTCACGCCGAACCGTTCGGCGCTGATCGTGGTGGGGGACGTGGACCCCAAGGCGATCGTCGCGCAGCTCGAGAAGGCGTTCGCCGGCTGGAAGGGCGCTGGGGAGCCGCTCGCGGATCCCTACCGTGCGCCCGCGCAGGTGCAGGGCCGCCGGATCCGCATCGTGGACAAGCCCGAGGCCACGCAGTCTCAGATCCGCATGGGCTGCATCGGCGTGCCGCGCTCGCACCCGGACTACTTCGCGATGCGCGTGGCCAACACGATCCTCGGTGCGGGATTCACCTCGCGGCTCGTCAACTCGATCCGCGTCGAGCAGGGCCTCACGTACTCGATCAACAGCCAGTTCCCCATGTACCGTAACGCGGGCGCATTCCGGATCACCACGTTCACGCGCAACGAGCAGCTCCGCAAGTGCGTCGACGCGGTGCTCGCCGAGGTGAAGAAGCTGGTGGACGAGGGGCCCACGGCGGCCGAGCTGGACAAGGCGCGCAACTACCTGATGGGCCAGTATCCGATCGGGCTCCAGGCGCCCGACGACCTGGCGGCCGAGTGGGGCAACGTGCAGTTCTTCGGGCTGCCGCAGGATGCGATCGCGCGCTTCAACGGCGGCATCCAGGCGGTCACGATGGACGACGTGAAGCGCGTGTTGCGCGAGCGCGTCTGCGTGTCCGACCTGCACATGGTGGTCGTGACCAACGCCGAGATGGCCAAGAAGGCGCTCGACGGGCTGGGCACGATCGAGGTGCAGAAGATCGACTGAGGCTCTAGCGTGCGGCGCATGACCTCGCCGCACGACGAGTCCTCGCGCATCGCCGCCCTGGTCTCGGCACTGCCCCCTGGCGAGGGGGTGGTGCTGGGGCCGGGCGACGATGCCGCGGTGCTGCGGCTGACCGAGGGCCGCGACCTGGTGGCCACCACCGACGCGTTCGTCGAGGGCCGCCACTTCGACCTGGCGTGGATGCCGGCCGCCGCCGTGGGCCGCCGCCTCGCGGCCGCCAACCTGAGCGACCTGGCTGCGATGGCGGCCGAGCCGCGCTGGGCGCTGCTCTCGATGGTCGTGCCGCCCGATGCGCCACAGGAGGCGCTGACCGCGATCGAGCCCGCGTGCGCGCGGCTGCTCGCCAGCGAAGGCGCTGCGATCGTGGGCGGCAATCTGGCTGCGGCACCCGGACCGATGTCCTTCACGCTCACGCTGCTCGGCTCGGTGGAGCGCGGGCGTCACTGGCGGCGTGCCGGCGCCCGGCCGGGCGATGTGCTGGCGGTGACGGGCACGCCGGGGCTGGCGGGTGAGGTCGTGGCCGCGGCGCTCGGGCACACGCCCGCCTCGCTCGCCGACGTGCCTGCCGAGGCGGCGGCGCGGTGGCTGCAGCCCGAGCCGCGGGTGCGCGTGGCGCTGGCGCTCGCGGCCGCCGGCGGAGTGCGCGCGGCGATCGACGTGAGCGACGGCCTCTCGACCGATCTCGACCATCTCGCGCGCGCGAGCGACGTGGGCGTGGAGGTGCTCGAGTCGGCGGTGCGCGCGGGCGCTTGGACACGCGCGAGTGACGACTACGAGCTGCTGCTCGCGATCGATCCGGCGCGGTTCGATGCGCTGGCGGCCGTGGCGCGCACGGCCGGTGCGCCGTTCACTCGCATCGGCGTGTGCACGGAGGGCTCGGGCGCGCATGTGCTGGTGCGCAGCGACGGCACGCGCGCCGCGCTCGAGCCGCGCGGTTGGGACCACTTCGGCGCGCGGTGATCCGCGCGGCGCCGCGCGATCAGCGGTACAGCGACTTCACCCGCCCCCAGGTGCTTCGCACGAGCGGCGTGGAGCAGTTGCCGTTGGTGCCCAGGTTGGGCGAGGACACCTCGCTCCAGAACGAGGGGCCATGCTGGCCGGCGATGCCGCAGAACTCGAGCGAGTGGCCCTGCGCGGCGTCGGGCACGGAGGTGCCGGTGAACCAGAGTCCCGCGGAGACCGCGGTGGCCTCGTTCTCGTTGCCGCCGTTCCACGAGACGTAGTCGATGATCTGCGAGGCGTCGGTGAGCGCGGGGCTCTGCGTGTTGGGCACATAGAGCGCCAGCGAACCGCTGTTGGTGAGTTGGTTGACCGCACTGCTGTAGAACAGCGCGGTGGCCGTGTTGGTGCCGGCCGCGCCCAGCGTGATGACCACGCGTCCCCCCGCGGGCACGGACATCGCGATCGACGTGGGGCCCGACGCGCCGATCTGCAGACTCAGCGTGCTGACCCCGTTGATCTTGAGCCGGTACTTGGACAGATCGCCGGTCGCGCCGAAGTTGGTGATCTCGACCTGGTCGGGCCCCGAGGTCGGGTTGTAGAGCACCTCGGTGATCCGGAAGTCGGATCCGGCCGCGCCGCTGCCGTTGTTGACCATCGTGAGCGTGCCGGCCATGCCGGGCAGATGGATGCTGCAGAAGTACTGCTGCGCGCCGAGCGTGCCCGCGGCCTTCCACGAGAACGTGCGGCTCGAAGCCGACGCGCCCGAGCCGAACCGGCTGTCCGGGATACCCGTGCTCGGGTTGCCGCTCGTCACGTCGTGCGTGCCGCCGGTCCAGATCCAGACCACATGGTCGGCGAGGTTCACGGTGAGGTTGTCGGGCGAGAACGTGTCACTCGCCACGTTGACGCGGATCTGCCGCGCGTGCGCGGGAACCGTGAGCACGGCCGCGAGCAGGGCGACGCGGAGGGCGTGGCGGAACAGGCGCGAGGTCATCTCTGCCTCCGAGGGAACGGCGGGTTCAGCGCTTGCCGCGGGCGGGCTTGGCCACGAGCGCGGCGGCCCGCGGCTTGGCGGTGCGCACGGCTGCGGACTTGGCGGCCGGCTTGGCCGCACGCGTCACGTTGCCCGCGCGGGCCGCGGTCGGTTTGGGTCGGGCGGCCTTGTCGCGCGCGGCGACGACCGGCCGCTTCACCACGACGCGTGCCTCGGCGATGACGCGGTTGTCGTCGGGGTGCGGCAACTGGTGGAACCGGTGCTCGAGTGCGAGCAGCCACTTCTTGCGCGGCAGGCCGCCCACGTATGCCGTGGGCCGGCCATCGGCGCCCACCACACGATGACACGGGATCGCGAGCACGATCGGGTTGGCGAGCACCGCGGCGGCCACGGCGCGCGAGCCCTGCGGCTGACCCGCGGCGCGCGCCAACTGCGTGAGCGTGCAGGTGCTGCCGAACGGCACGTCGCGCAGCGCCGACCAGACGGCGCGCTGCACGTCGTCGCCGATCGGATCGAGCGGCCAGTCGAGCTGTTCGCGCACGCCGCAGAACCAGTCGTCGAGCTGTTCGGCGAGCGGCCTGAGGTCCGAGACCGAATGCGCCCACTCCACGCCCGGGTGCGCGGCCGCATGCGACTGCAACGTGCGCTTGAGGCTGCGGCGGTCCATGAACTCGGCGTGGCAGATGCCGCGCCCGGTGGCGGCGAGGAACATGAGCCCCAGCGGAGCCGGCGCGGAGACGACATGGTAGGCGATGCGCATGCGCCGCAGTCTCGGAGAGCCGCGCGAGTGGGTCAAGCGCGGCGTGGCGCGCCGATCCGCGGCAGCAGCGCGCCCGTGCGGTCCGCATAGGCGCGCCAGGCGTCGCCGAACGTACGCGCCATGAGCGCCTCCTCGCGGCGGATGCGTGCGCCCTGCGCCACGCGCATGAGCAGCACCAACGGCAACGCCAACGCGCTGCCGAATGCCAGCGCGCTGCCGAGGCACGCCAGCAGCCCGCCCAGGTAGCCCGGGTGGCGCACGTGGGTGTACAGCCCCGTCGTCTCGAGCGCGTGCTCGCGCTGCACGGCCACGAGCGGCGAGAAGCGCGGGCCCAGGCGCGCCATGGCCGCGATGCGGAGCGTGAGCCCGATCGCCGCCAGCGCGATCCCGGCCCATGACACGAGCCACGGCTGCGGCAGCATCGCCCAACCCATGCGCGCCCCGATCGCACCCACCATGGGCGTGAGGAGCGGCGCCATCAGCAGCACCAGCATGGCGCCCGGGTCGCGTTCCGTGGTGGCGGCGTCGTGGCCGCGCATGGGTTGCAGCCACTGCAGCGCATAGCCACCGGCCGCCCACAGCACGAGCAGCGCCAGCGCGCGCGGATCCGCGAGCGCGGCGAACGAGCCGAGGCCTGCCGCGAGCAGCGCGGCTTCGAACGCGAGCACCACGAGCGGTGCGATCAGGCGCCGCACGAGCGGCGCGCCGGCACGGGGCGGTGCGACCATGCCGCGACTCTAGAGAACTTGCGCGGCTCCGGCGAGCCGCCTAGCGTCGCGCGCAGAACATCGACCATCCCCCCCCACGGAGGACGCCATGGACTTCCTCGGCCCGTTCCACCCGCAGATCGTGCACACGCCGATCGCGCTGCTGATCTTCTCGGCGTTCTTCGCGATCGTGGGCCGGCTGTTCGATCGCGAATGGCTGCGCAAGGCGGCCATGCTGATGCTGGTGTTCGGTACGCTCGGCGCATACTTCGCGATCGAGTCCGGCAAGCCGGCGCACCGCGTCCCGGAGCACGAGCAGGGGGTCTCGGAGGAGGCGATCCACGAGCACTCCGACATCGCCCACAACTGCTTCCGGTTCGCCGTGGCCGCGCTGATCGCCTACGCGATCGCGACGCGCCTGAAGGGCGGGCCGCAGAAGGCGCTGGTCGGCGCCGGGCTGGTGCTGCAGACGCTGGCCGCCGTCGGTGTGGGCCTGGCCGGCAAGGAGGGCGGCGAGCTGGTGTACGAACATGGCGCCAACGTGCGCGTGGCCGGCGAACTGGTGAAGACGCCCGGCTTCGTGCCGCGCCGGCGCGGCGAAGCGCGCGAAGCCGCTCCCCCCGCCGACACCGCGGCGACGCCCTAGGGCGCCGCCGCCGCGATCAGTCGCGGTCCTCGAAGATCAAGCTGCGCGCCGCCCAGTCGAACGTGACGCGGCGGCCGGCGAGTGCGTTCGGTCCGAGCAGTGCGTCGCGGCGTGCCCCTTGCCGCCACAGCTCGCTGGCGTCGAGCGCGCCCGCCCACCCCGGCACCTTGTCCTGCACGATCGAGCCGAGTGACACGGTGGGCACCATGACCGGGGACCACGGTCGTCCCTGCAGCCACACCCCCGCGCCCTTCACCCAGCGGCTCAGCGTGGTCGAGCGCAGGCCCAGCTCGTCGGCGGTCTCCTGCGCCAGGCCGACGCCCGCCTCGGGCAGGCCGGTGCCGAGCAGCATGGCCATGCGGCGGCCGCCCGCGAGCGAGCCGTACACGGTGAGCTCGTGTTCGCCCCACCACTCGAACGGCACGCGCGTGCCGCTGCCCGGCGTGTAGGCCGCGCCGGGGCGGCGCAGTTCGATGCGCTGCGCTTTCAGATCGAGCGTGAGGCCGAGGCGCTTGAGCACGCTCATGCCGATCACGCCCTGGATGTATCGGCCCTGCGGATTGACCGCGAGGCTGTACTTCTGCACCGCGAACACCCCGCACGGCACGCGCTCGAGCGCGAAGGCGCGCAGCTCGAGCCTGCGCACCCAGCCGTTCTTGACCGCCACGCGCGCGCCGTTCCAGAACACGCCTCGCTCGCCGTCCACGCGCTGCACGCCGTTGACGCGCAGGGTGGAGGGATCGAGCAGCAGTTCGGGCGACGCGGGGTCGACCGCCCGCACCACCAGATGCCCGTTGACCTTGGCGCGCACGAGCGGCACCGCCCAGGCGCGCTGGAACGTGATGCGCGTCTGCTCCGGGCTGCCGTCGGCGAGCTG
>CADEFY010000002.1:39919-41922 GCA_902826705.1 uncultured bacterium | reverse complement strand
CGACTGCGCTGCCGGGCGCACAACCAGTTCGAGGCCGAGCGCACGTTCGGCGCGGGGTTCAAGGAGGAGAAGCGGCAGCGCGTGCCCACGCGCACATCCAAGCCGAAGCCCGGAGCCCTCGCGCCCGAGCAGTCAGAAGTCATCCCCTACCTGCGGCATCTCGGGTTCCGACCGTCCGAGGCCCGCACCGGCGCCGCGGCCTGCGCGCATCTGATCGCCGCCCCGCTCGAGGTGCGCGTGCGCCACGCGATCCAGACGCTCGCGCCGCCGGCGCGGAAGGTGGCGCCGATGGCAATGGGGTGAGCTGCACGCGACTCAGCGCGCCGTGGCCGGTCCCGCTTGGGGCGTTCGTCCGCCGAACACCTCCCACGCGGGCAGCCACGCGCCGGTCGTGTCGATGAGTGCGCAGTTCTCCCAGGCCGAGCCGCGCGAGGGGCTCGAACGCTCGAGCGGCTCCCAGTAGACCCAGCCCATCGCGGCGGGCGCGGCGCGCAGGCGTGCATCGAGCGCGGCGAGGAACGCGCGCTGGCCCTGTGGTGTGGCCCCGAAGTGGTCGGGATCGCGCCACGGTTCGCCGACGGGGTTGTGCGTGGCATCGCCTGGCGCAAGGGTCCAAGGGTGCGCGGTCTCGGCGATCAGCACCGGGCGGTCGAACCGCCGCAGTCGCTCGAGCGTCGCGGAGAGCGAGTCGAGTGGCCCGTGCCACCATGGGTAGTACGACAACGCCAGCACGTCGGGGCGCACCCCATCCGCCCAGCGCTCGGCGAACCAGCGCTCGGCCGTGGCCGGATCGCCGCCGCGGTCGATGTGCAGCGCGACGCGGGTGCGGGGAGAGGCCTGGCGCACACCACGCATCGCGGCGCGCAGCAACCGCGCGCAGGCGAGTCGCGCGGCGCGTGGGTCGGGGCCGCCGAGGCGCCCTGTGGGCCAGAGCAGGCCGGGCGTGATCTCGTTGCCCACCTGCACGATCGACGGCGTCACTCCGGCGCGCACGCAGTCGCCGACCACGGCTCGCGTCCACAGCCGCACGCTGTCCTCGAGCGCGCGCGCCGCGAGTCCCGCCCATGCGCGCGGCGGACTCTGGTGCGCGGGGTCGGCCCACGTGTCGGAGTAGTGCAGACACAGCATCACGTCGAGCCCGGCAGCACGCGCACGGCGCGCCAACGCGATCGCGCCCGGGGGGCCGCTCTCGGGCGCGGCATCGCCGGGCGTGTGCCACACACGGATGCGCGCCATGCGTGCGCCGTGCGCGTGCATGCCGGCGAGCGGATCGCCCCCGGCCGCGGCATACGTCACCCCAGCCCGCTCGCACGCGGGCAGCGACGACACGTCGGCGCCGGTCACGAAGCGCGGCAGGGCCGCAGCGGCGAGCACGAGCGCGAGGAGCATGCCGCGAGCGTCGCTCGCGCCCCACAGACGCGCAAGGCCCGGCGTCCCCCACGCCGGGCCCGCGCTCGGCCGGCGCGTCTCGCCGGCATGTCGATCGAACGGCTACAGCTCGAAGTGGTGCGAGAACTTCACGAGGAACACGTTGTCGGCCTGGGTGCGCGAGAGCTGCGAGAGTGAACGGTTCAGGTCGAACTCGCCGAGGCCCTCATCCTCGGCGCGGTTCTGCGTCCAGACGAGGAAGAGCGTGGAGCCCGGCAGGTACTCCCAGCGCACGACCGCGTTGCCACGGATGCTGCGGACCGTGAAGTCCGGGCGGCCCACATTGAACGAGGGCGCCGGCCCGGCGCCGTCGGGATCCACCTCGCCCGTGGAGGAGTCATACGTGGAGCCACCGTCCTGGCCGTACACCGTGAAGTCGTACGTGCGGCCGCGCGCGAGCTGCTTGATCTCGGAGTAGCGGCCCGAGCTGATCAGCGGCTGTGCGTAGAGCTGCACGCTGAGGTTGGGGGTCACGGAGTAATCCAACCGCACATCCGCCACCGCGGTCCTCTGCGCGATCTCGGCGAACACATAGCGCCGGCCGAACGTGAAGGTCTCAGTCGCGTCGCCCACGC
>CADEFY010000002.1:37221-39909 GCA_902826705.1 uncultured bacterium | reverse complement strand
CTCGTAACGCGGCCCGACCGAGAGCGTGAGGTTGGAACGCGGGCGGTACTGCAGAGTCAGCCCGCTCGAATAGGTGCGGCCGCCGCCCTCGTCCGCCGCGACCTCGCCGTCGATCGACCAGAACCACGGCTTGCCGCCGTCGGTGTCGAAGTAGGCGTACAGATTGCGCGAGGCAGGCAGACGCATGACCGGGCCACCGCGCGTGGCGCGAACCGACAGGCGCTCGGGATTCACATTGAGGTTGGCCTCCGAGCTCCAGCGGTTCTTGAACTCGTGGTTGGCGCCCATCCACAGACCGCCGGCCTGCGGCGTGCCCGCCATGTCCCACGTGCTCCACAGCGCGCCGATGATGTGCGCGTACTGGCGGATGCCGCTGGGCTTCTCCCACTTGTAGCCCGTGCCGACGTGGCCGTTGATGACGTCGGCGCGAGAGAGGAAGCCGAGGTCATTGTTCTCGAATCCCGGCGACATGTAACCCAGGGCCGAGTTCATGAACACGCGGCCGTTCTGCTTGTTGATCCACAGGCGAGCGCCGTGCCCCGTGAGGCTCGTGGCGGTGGGATCCACGCTCACGTGGTCGACATCGGGACGCTGGTAGTAGTGCACGGAGTTTCGCTGCAGACGCGTGATCATCGCCTCGGTGCCCTGCACGAGCGAGCCCCCGGCCCAACCCGACACGACCCACGTGCGCTTCTTGTCGAGGAAGGTCCAGCCATCGAGCACGCTCAACAGCGACGTGCCCGCCATCTGGTCCTCGAGTGAGCCGTCGTCGTCGAAGAAGCGGTGCGTCATCGTGGTCATGAGGCCGACACCCTGGCGGCGGTCGTTCAGCTCCTTCATCCCGCGCAGCACGCCGTAGTAGGTGGACGGCTCCACCGTGCCGCGCGTCTCGATCCCGCCCGTCGAGAGCTTGGCCTGCTCTCGGCCGGTGAGGGCGTGCAGCGTGCCGAAGTCGAGGCCCTTGGCGAGCGCCCCGGTGACCTTGGCCGCGCCCAGGATGCGTGCTGCGACGGGCACCTCGACGAAGTCCGCTTGACCTGCGAATCCCTGCGGCGAGCGGCCGACGCGACGGGAGTAGAAGAACACCGGCTCGGGCCAGTTGAAGCCCCAGTAGTCGTTGGCGCCGTTGTTCCCGGTACGGAACACCGACGAGCCCTCCACGAAGAACGGGCGCTTCTCATTGAAGAAGCTCTCGACGTCGGTGAGGTTGACCACGGCGGGGTCGATCTCGACCTGGCCGAAGTCGGGGTTGATGGTGGCGTTGGCCGTGAGGTTGGCGCCGAGGCTCGTGCGCAGGTCCGCGCCCAGCGCCGCCGTGTGGCGGCCGCCGTCAGGTCGGAACGGGTCCGCGTCGTCGTGCACGAGGAACTCCGACTTGCCGGTCGTGTACGGCGTCACCTCGATCGTGCGGCGCGTGCTCAGGCCCTCGAGGCCGCGCAACTCGGGGAATCGCGAGATGTAGCCGCTCTGGCCGCGCGGGGTGTAGATCAGGCGCGCGGTCTCGGCGCAGCGGTTGATGTAGCGGGAGAAGTTGATCCCCCAGACCACCGGCGGTGCCGCGGTGTAGCGCAACTGCGAGAACGGGATGCGCATCTCGGCGGTCCAGCCCTGGCTGTCCTTGTGGGTGCCTGCGCTCCAGACACCGTCCCACGAGTCGTCATCCCAGCCGTCATTGAACATCGTGCCGTCGGACAACACGCCCGCGGCATTGACGTGGAAGTAGTAGCCCGTGCGCTTGTCGTGGTACGGATCCAGGTGCACGCCGAAGTCGTCGGAGCGCGTGCCACCGTCGCGACGCGACAGCCGGCTCACGATCGAATCGGGGCTCGAGTCGTACATGCGGGCGCCGATGATCAGGGCCTCATCGTCGTACATGACGCGCACCACGGTGCGATGGCGCGGCGCGGCCCCCTGGTCGGGATCCTGCTGGGTGAACGCATCCACCGCCTGAGCGGACTCCCAGGCGGATTCGTTCAACTGGCCGTCGATCACGATCGGCTGGGTGGCGCGGGTGGCCTGCACCGGCGGCGGCGTGGGGGCTGCGGTGGTCGCGGTGGCCTGTGCGTGCGCGTCGCGCGAAGTCCCGACCCCGGCGGTCAGGGAGAGCGCGGCCGCGAGCACTGCGGCGAGCAACGGGAGTCGCATGGTCGGTGGCTTCCTCGGGGTGCGACGGCGGGCGGGGCCGTCAGGGTCATGGGCGGAACCGCGCGACAGGCTCGCGGCTTCCTACGCTTCGGACCACGCGAGGGTTGCAAGCGGGTATGGCGGCAGGACGAGCGCAGCGGCCCAGACGCCGAGCGTCGGGAACCCGGATCGGGCGATCCGGCGCTCTCAGTGGCGCTCGGCCGCCATCGCCGCGGCGAGCAGGCCGGCCACGCGCGCGTTGTTGCGCAGCAGCGCCACATTGGCGCGGATGCTCTCGCCGCCCGTCGCCTGGCGCATGCGCTCGAGCAGGAACGGCGTCACCGCGCGGCCGCCCACGCCCTCGCGTTCGGCCGCGGCCAGTGCCTCGCCGAGCGCGCGGTCGTAGAGCGCCTGCGGCATCTCGTCGGCCTCGGGAATCGGGTTCACCACCAGCACGCCGGTGCCGAGCCCGAGCGCCAGGTGCTGCCGCACGGCGGCCGCCAGCGCCTCGACGGAGTCGAAGCGCGCATCGAGGCGCAGCCCGGAGCGCCGGCGATAGAACGC
>CADEFY010000002.1:0-37211 GCA_902826705.1 uncultured bacterium | reverse complement strand
GAGCGTCTCCAGCATCTCCACCGTGCGCGGCAGGTCGAGGATGGCCTTAGCGCCAGCGCACACCACCGCCACCGGGTAGCGTGCGAGTGCGGTGAGGTCGGCGCTCACGTCACCCGTCTCGTTCGCGCCTCGATGCACGCCGCCGATGCCGCCCGTGGCGAACACCGCGATGCCCGCGCGCGCCGCGGCCCACATGGTGGCGGCCACGGTCGTGGAGCCGGCGGTGCCCTGCGCGAGCACGGCAGCGAGGTTGGACAGGTTGAGCTTGGTCACGCCCTCGCTGGCAGCGAGCTGCGCCAGCTCGCCGGGCGTGAGCCCCACGCGGACGCGGCCCGCGAGGATGCCGATCGTGGCGGGCGTGGCGCCATGCAGGCGCACCTCGGACTCGAGCATGCTCGCGCACTCGAGCCCCTGCGGATGCGGCAGCCCGTGGGTGACGACGGTGGTCTCGAGCGCCACCACGGGGCGCTGCGACTGCAGGGCACGCGCCACGTCGTCGGCGATCAGCAGTGCGTCGTTCATCAGGTCGCCTCTCTCTCGGACCAGTCGTGCAGGCGGGCTTCCGCGGCCGCGCGCGTGGCGGTGAGCAACCCGTCGCTGCCCCAGGCCTCGATCGCGAAGCTCGCCGTGACCACCGCGCGTTCGAGCGCCGCAGCCACTGCAAGCCCCTCGAGGTGCGCGGTGATGAAGCCCATGGCGAACGCATCGCCCGCACCGGTCGGATCGGCCACCTGGCCGGCTCGCGCGGGCCACGTGTGGACGCGCTGCTCGCGCGCATCGTACAGCAGCCCGCCGGCTGCCCCGCGCTTGTAGGCCACGAACCGCAACCGACCGCTCGCGAGCGAGGCGAGCGCCGCCTGCGGATCATGCACGGCTTCGGGCAGCCGCAGTTCGTCCTCACTCACGAGACAGGCGTCGGCCTGCGAGAGCAGCTCGCGCCACTCCGCGAGCGAGTCGGGCGTGATGGGCTCGTGCGGATCGACCGCGATGAACGCGGCATCCTGTTGGCGCATGCGCTGGAGGAGCGCGCGCTGCCGGTGCAGCGGCATCGGCGCCAGGTGGAACGCCCGCGCGGTGCGCCACGCGGCCGGCAGATCGTCTGGCGCCGGCGAGACCTCGTCGTGCGAGGGCACACCCAGGTGGTGCACCACGCGCCGCAGCCGCGACTCGTAGAGGAGCCACGTGCGCACGCCCGGCCGGCTCAGCGCTCGCACGCCGGCCAGGTCGACGCCGCGCCCGCGCAGCGCATCGAGCGCCGTGGCCGGGTAGTCGCTGCCCGCCACGCTCAGCGCGCCGACACGTGTGCCCCAGAGCGATGCCGCGAGCGCGCCGTAGAGCACCGCGCCCCCCGCCTGTCCCATGCGCGTGCGCCCGTCGGCGAACACGACGTCGTCCACGAGCAGGTTGCCCGCGATCACGAGGTCGGGGGGCATGGGGCGTGCCTCAGCGGGGCGGCAGCGCCGCGAACGCGCGGCTGACGGCGGCGCAGGCCGCCGGATCGATCGGTGCGTGCCACTCGCCGCCGCGCTTGACCGATGAGCCCACGATGAAGCCGTGCGCGGAGGCGAGGTGCGGAAGGCCCTGCGCCGTGACCCCGGAGCCCACGAGCACCGGCAGCGCCGTCGCGCCGCACGCCTCGGCCACGTCTGCGGGCGACGTCGCGGCACCCGTGGCCACGCCGGTCACGATCACGCCGTCGGCCAGCGAGAACTCGGCCGCGCGCGCGGTCTCGGCCAGCGACACGTCCGCGGTCGCGGCATGCGCGCTGTGCTTCTTCTTGATGTCGGCGAACACCGCCACGTGCTCGGCGCCGATCGCGCGGCGCACGCGCAGCAGCTCGCCCGCCGACGCCTCGATCCAGCCCTCGTCCGCGACGTGCCCGAAGACGAACCCCTCCACGCGCACGAACGCCGCGCCGCACGCCAGCGCCACGGCGAGCGCCTCGCGGTTGGCCGCGGCCAGCACCTGCACCCCGAGCGGCAGGTCGACGGAGGCGCGCACGGCGAGGCCCACGGCCGTCATGGCAGCCACGATCTCGGGACCGACCGCACCCTTCAGGTACGGCCGGTCGTGCATGTTCTCGATCGCGAGCGCGGTGAACCCGGCGTCGCGGTAGACACGCGCCTCATCGCACGCGCGCGCGACGATCGCCGCCAGCGGCTCGCGCGCCGCGGGCGTGCCGGGCAGCGCACCCACGTGGATCATGCCGATGAGTCCGCGCTGCGAGAGCAGCGCGCGGGCGAAGGGCGCGGAGGGATGCGAGGTCATGGGTCGTGCAGCCTACCGGATTCCCCGCGCGTGCGACTCGGCCTGGGACGAGTGGGTTCCAGAGGGGCTTCTGCCCCTGTCGGGGTCAGTGCCAGCCCGGACGACTCATGCGCCCGGACCCACCTTCGGTGGGTGCCCCTACGACCGCCAGCTGCGACTCGGCCACAAGGCGCATCTGTCGTTCTCGGCTGGCGGTTCATGAGTAGTCCGGGCTAGCGTCTGCGGGCCGCCCCTCGACCGGACCCCTCTTCCAGGAGCCCACATGCTGACTCGCATGCACTCGCGACTCTTCGTCGCCGGCGCCACGCTCTTCGTGCTGACCGGCATCGCCCACGCCGTCGGCCAGTTCGCGCCCTCGGAGCTGGGGCTCGGGGAGCGGGCGCTCGTGGCCATGATGCGCGCCACCCCGGCGGGCAGCTCGAGCATGACCTACTGGAACATCCTGATGGACTGGGGCGCCATGTACGGGCTCATGTCGCTCTGCTTCGGGCTCGCGCTGTTCGCGGTGAAGCGCGCCGGCGCCGAGGCGCGCGTGCTGCGCGCATTCGCGCTCGTCGCCGCGATCGCGGCCGCCGGGCAGGCCGCGATCTCGCTGGCGTACCGCACGCCGCCGCCCGTGTTCTTGATGGCGCCTGCGGCGGTGCTGTTCGCGATCGTGGCCGCCGGGCGCGACGTGCGGGACTAACGCCAGCCCGGGCGCAGCTCGAGCCTGGGGATCCCGGTGTCGGGACGCGCGGGGCGCGGCGCGAGACGCGCCAGGCGTGCGCTCCACGCGAGCAGCGTGTCCACCGCGCCGGGTGCGGCGCGCGGCCAGTCGAAGGGCTGCTCGCCGTGCGACCGCAGGCGCAGGCTCGCATCGGCCCCCGGGAACACGCGCAGCGTGGCGTTGACGCCGCCCTCGCCCGCCGCCCGCATGATGGTGCGGATGTCCGTCTCGAGCGTCGCGTGGGCATCGCGGTCGCCGAACACGAGCAGCGCGGGCACGCGCACACCAGCCCAGGCCGCGGAGTCCTCGCTTGTCGCCAGCCGCGGGGAGCGTGCGATCGCGAAGGCGAGCGGCGCGCGGGAGGCCACCTGCGGCACTCGCGTGCCGCGCTCGCAGGACTCCCAGAGCCCGATCGGCCCGGCCACGCCGGGTTGCGCGGCCAGCCATCGCACGGCGGCGGCCGACGCCGCGACACGTGACGCGTCGTCGCCCGGCGCCTGCGTCGCATCCCATGTGAGCGTCGCCCAGCCGCTGCGGGCGAACGTGTCGGCGAGTGCGGGCGTGCTGTGATCGGTCCCCGCCAGGACGCTCGGTGCGAACACCAGTCCCGGATGCGCGAGCGAGTCGAGCGGCAGTCGCAGCGTGGCGTCGAACGCGGCGCCCGGCGCCTCGATGCGCACGCGCTGCGTCGCGACAGGCGGCGCCTGCACCTGCGTTCGACGCAGCGACAGCTTGGCCTCCTCGCCCGCGCGATCGGTCGTGGGCAGATCGGGCGAGGTGAACCGGCCCACGATCCGCCCGGCCCGTGCGAACCCCGCGAAGGGCAGCCGGGCCTCGCCGAGCGTGCAGGCGAAGTGCACCCGCGGGGCATCCCAGGCGAGCGAGTCGACCGGCTGGTCCTGGATCAGCAGCTCGCGCGCATGCAACACCGCCACGAGCGCGGAGTCGGACCCACGGCGCACCTCCAGTTCGATCGGCGTCAGCGCACTGCGGAAGAGCAGCGTGCCCTCCCAGCGGCCGAGCAGTTCGTCGGCGGAGTTGGGAACGAGCGCCGAGCAGGCGCCGAGCGCGAGGCTCATGAGCGCGCCGAGGACCAGTCGCAGGGGCATCCGCATGCGGCGCAATCTGGCCATCTCACCCTCGTGACGCAAGCGCGATCGCGGATGCGATGCTAGCGTGCGGATTCATGCGCAGCCAGATCCTCGCACTCGCACTGCTCGCACTCGCGTACGCACCCAGCCGAGCCGCCACCGCGATGAGCCCGGTGCGCGTGGTCGTGCTGGGCGTGGCGCAGGACGGGGGCGTGCCGCACGCCGGCTGTACGCGCACGTGCTGCACGAGCGGCCGCCGCGAGCTCGTCTCGAGCCTCGCCGTGGTCGACGAGCGCGCGCGCCGCTGGTGGCTGTTCGACGCCACGCCCGATCTCACGCTGCAGATGCAGCGCATGCGCAGCGAGGCGCCCGCCTGCACGTTGGCCGGTGTGTTCCTGACTCACGCGCACATCGGCCACTACACCGGGCTCATGCACCTGGGGCGCGAGGTCATGGGCGCACGCGCCGTGCCGGTGCATGCCATGCCGCGCATGCGGGAGTACCTCGCGACCAACGGCCCGTGGAGTCAGTTGGTCGCGCTCGGCAACATCGCATTGCAGCCGCTCGCCGCCGACTCGGTGTGCGTGCTCAGCGAGCGCCTGCGCGTGACGCCGTTCCGCGTGCCGCACCGCGACGAGTTCAGCGAGACGGTGGGGTTCCGGATCGAGGGGCCCGAGCGAAGCGCGTCGTTCCTGCCGGACATCGACAAGTGGGAGCGCTGGTCACGCCCCATCGAGGAGCTCGTGCGCACGAGCGATGTGGCCTACCTCGACGGCACGTTCTTCGACGGCTCCGAGCTGCCGAACCGTGACCTGCGCGAGATCCCGCACCCGACCATGCTGGAGAGCGTGTCGCGGTTCGAGGCGTTCCCCCCCGAGGTGCGTGCACGGGTGCGGTTCATCCATCTGAACCACACCAACCCAGCGCTGCAGCCCGGCTCGGCCGCGCGGCGACGGATCGAGGCGGCGGGCCTGCGCGTGGCACGCGAGGGCGAGCGGTTCGGGTTGTAGCGCAACGCGGCGCGCTACCGCGCCACCACCACCCGCGTGGTCGCCACGGACTCGGCACCCGCCGCATCGCGCGCCGTGAGCCGCACGAACGCCAGCCCCGGCGGCACGCCATCCAGTCGCCACTCATGGGCATGCGTGCCCGCCTCGAACGCGCCGTCGGCCAGCGTCGCGAGCGCGCGCCCAGCCACGTCGTACGCTTGCAGCAGCACATGCGCTGATCGCGGCAGCGTGAACGCCAGTCGTGTCGCGCCTCGCGCTGGGTTCGCGCCCGTGCATGCGAGCGGTGCGCCCGCGCGCAGCGCACCGGGCACCGGCGCGGCCGTCGTCGCGTCGCCTCCCGTGAATCGGATCATCGCCACCTGCGCGCCACCCGGATACGTCGCCTGTCCGACAGCCACCAGCTTGCCATCGGGCTGTCGCAGCAGCTTGCTGATGTAGTCGCGATCCGTGTTGGCCATATCGAGGATCGCCATCCCGTCGGTGTCGAAGCCGGGATCCAGCGCACCATCGGCGGCGAACTGCAGCAGCCCGAAGTCGTCCGACGTGCCGACGAGCGTGGCCTGTCCACCGATCAGCGCCGCGCCGGTGGGCAGCAACACCACGTCCTCGGCGAAGGAGTAACCGAACTGCGCGCCGAACAGCGGTGAGAGCGCCATGCCGTCGGCGTCGAACGTGGAGTCGCGCCGACCATCGGCGTGGAAGCGCACGGCCAGATAGCGATTCGCCGCTTCGGGCACCGTTCCGGCGTGGCCGGCGATCAGGATGCGGCCATCGGGGTGGAGCGCCACGCTCTGACCGAAGTCGTTGAACGCGGAGACATCGGAGGCGATGCGACCGAACCCGCCGAAGCTCGAGTCCGGCGCGCCATCGGTCTTGAATCGGAACGCGAGCACCTGGAAGGCAGCGCCAGCCGAGAACTGCACCGAGCCCGCGATCACGATCCGGCCATCGGGCTGCAGCGCCATGCGTCGACCGATGTGCTGGATCCCCGGCCCTCGGGTCACCGTGCCATTGATCCCGAATGTGGAGTCGACCGTGCCGTCGTCGAGGTAGCGCCGCATCCCCACGAACGTGTTGCTGCCCGAAGTGCGGAACGAACCCGCGATCACGATGCGCCCGTCGCTCTGGATCGCGACATCTCGAACCTCACCCACCAGTCCGATGGCCTGCGAGACCTTGCCGCCGGTGCCGAAGTCGGGGTCGAGCGCGCCGTTCTCGAGGTACCGAGCCACCGCCGAGTACCAGGTGGGACTCGACAGATAGTGCCCGGCCACCACCAGCTTGCCGTCACTCTGCCGCGCGATGGCCGTGGCCTCCACGCCGCCAGTCGACCCGAACGAGGTCTGCACCACTCCGTTGGTGCCGAAAGTCGAGTCCACGCGCCCATCGCTCCGATAGCGCACCAGAAGGAAGCGCGCGTTGGCCTGGCTGATGCCGCAGACCACGATGCGCCCGTCCGGCAGCAGCACGGCGTCGCGCCCCGCCTCGAAGCCTGCCCCGACATCGGTGAACACTCGCCCGCCCGAACCGAACGTGGGATCGAGCGTGAAGGGCTGCGCGCTGGCATGGCTGGCGGTGAGCATCAGGGTGACCATCGCGGGGAACAGCCTGGCAAGTGTGGCGCTCATGTAGACACCTCCGAAGGAGTGCGCTCGGGCCCAGCTCGGGAGATGGGACTTGGGCAGGCGTGCGGGAATCACAGCCGCCGGTCTCTTGCGGACCCGGCGGGCTGCTCGCATGCTCGCGATCGTCACTGCACATGCCGGTCGACCCTGGCCCCGAGGCCCGATATGCCCACGCCCACGCTCCGCCTCATGGCGATCCTCGCCCACCCCGACGACGAGTCGCTGGGCACGGGCGGCACGCTCGCGCGCTATGCGGCCGAGGGCGTGGAGGTGAGCGTGGTCACCGCCACGCGCGGTGAGGCGGGCCGCTTCGGCGAGCACCGCTCGGGACCCGAGCACCCAGGCCCCGAACGGCTCGGCCAGATCCGCGAGGCCGAACTGCGGGCTGCGTGTGAGGCGCTGGGCGTGAGATCGCTCTCTCTGCTCGGCTACCTCGATGCGCAGCTCGACCGCGCCGATCCGCGCGAGGCGATCGCGCGCATCGCCGGCGAGGTGCGCCGGTTGCGGCCGCACGTGGTGCTCACGTTCCCGCCGGACGGCGCGTACGGGCACCCCGACCACATCGCCATCTCGCAGCTCGCGATGGGCGGCGTGGTCGCGGCGGCAGACGCGGGCTCGGCCGCGGCGCCCCTGCCCGGCGCCGAACGTGACTTCCGCGATCATCCGCCGCATGCAGTGGACAAGCTCTATTACATGGTGGCCACCGCGGCGATGTGGGCGGTGTACGAGTCGATGACCAAGAAGCTCGTGTCGGTGGTGGACGGCGTCGAGCGCCAGGCCACCGCATGGCCCGACTGGTCGGTGACCACCGTGATCGACACCCATGCGCACTGGCAGGCCGCATGGCGCGCGGTGTCCTGCCATGTCACGCAGATGTCGGTGTACGAGAAGCTGCGCGACCTCTCGCCCGAGTTGCACGAGGCGCTATGGGGCATGCAGCACTACTACCGCGCGTTCAGCCGGGTGAACGGCGGTCGCGCACGCGAGCACGACCTGTTCGAGGGACTGCGCTGAGCGCAGCGAGGAGGCCCCGATGTCCGAAGCTCGCATCACGCCGCGTGAGGCTCCACTCGCGATGGATGCCGCCACGTTCCGTGCCCTCGGCCACCAGTTGGTCGACCAGTTGGCCGAGTGCATCGCCGCGGTGCCGGCGGGCCCGGTCACGCGCGATGAGTCGCCCAAGGCGATCCGTGCCGCGCTGGGGCTCGGCGGCCCGCTACCCGAGCACGGCACCGACGCCGGCGCGCTGCTCGAACGCACGACGCGGTTGTTGTTCGCGCACTCGGCGTTCAACCAGCACCCGCGCTTCTTCGGCTACATCACCGCCGGCCCGGCGCCGATCGGCGTGCTCGGCGACCTGATCGCCTCGGCCCTCAATCCCAATATGGGTTCGTGGTCGCTCTCGCCCTCCGGCACCGAGATCGAGGCGGAGACCGTGCGCTGGATCGCCGAGCTGATCGGCTATCCCGCCGACTGCGGCGGGCTGCTCGTCTCGGGCGGCAACATGGCCAACTTCGTGGGCTTCTTCGCCGCACGGGCCGCACAGGCCGAGTGGGACGTGCGTGCGGACGGCGTGCGGCCGCCGGCGGGTGGAACGCTGCGCGTGTACGGTTCCGATGAGACGCACACCTGGATCCAGAAGGCCGCCGACCTCTCGGGGATCGGCACCGCGGCGATCCGCAAGGTGAAGAGCCTGCCGGACCAGCGCATCGACGTCGCGGACCTCCGGCGCCAGATCGAGGCCGATCGCGCGGCGGGCGATGTGCCGTTCCTGGTGGCGGCCACGGGCGGCACCGTGATGACGGGCGCGGTCGATGCGCTGCCCGAGATCGCCGCGCTGTGCCGCGAGCAGCGCGTGTGGTTCCACGTCGACGGCGCCTACGGCGGGTTCGCGGCCGCGGTGCCCGAGGCGCCGGCCGACCTGCGTGCGCTGGCGCTGGCCGACTCGGTGGCCGTGGACCCGCACAAGTGGC
Source organism: uncultured bacterium (assembly GCA_902826705.1). Classification (GTDB taxonomy): domain Bacteria; phylum Eisenbacteria; class RBG-16-71-46; order RBG-16-71-46; family RBG-16-71-46; genus CADEFY01. The sequence continues at coordinate 28,538 of CADEFY010000002.1, read as the reverse complement.
TCTACGCGCCGCTCGAAGCCGGCTGCGCGCTGGTGCGCGACCCCGCGCATCTGCGCGATGCGTTCTCGTATCACCCGCCCTACTACCATTTCGATGAGCAGGTCACGAACTACGTCGACTACGGCATGCAGAACTCCCGTGGGTTCCGGGCGCTCAAGGTGTGGCTCATGCTGCAGCACGCGGGCCGCTCGGGGTATCGCCGCATGATCTCGGACGACATCGCGCTCGCCCGACTCATGGCCGAGGCCGTCGCACGCGAGCCCGACCTGGAGATGTGCACGCAGGAGCTCAGCATCACCACGTTCCGCGTGGTGCCGCGCGACCTCCGCGAGCGGGCGGACGAACCCGATGTGGCGGCGTACCTCGACACGCTCAACCAGCAGGTGCTCGACCGCTCGCAGCGCGCGGGCGAGACGTTCGTCTCCAACGCGATCGTGCACGGCCGTTATGTGCTGCGCGCATGCATCGTCAACTTCCGCACGCAGGCCGCCGACGCCGAGGCCGCACCGGCGATCTGCGCACGCATGGGGCGAGAGCTCGACACCGCGCTGCGACCCGCGGCTATCGCCCCCACCACGAGTCGACGGCCGTGATCACGTCGGGCAGGTTCGCCACCGCGTCGGGGTAGCCCGGCTTCCAGGTCGCGTCGACCCCCAGGGGTCCGCGGGCGGTGAGCCAGGCGCCGCGCGTCTCGACGCGGGCGGGGATCGTGTCGCGTGCACAGTCGAAGCGCGTGAAGATCCCCCACAGCAGCAGGTCGTCGTCCTCGAGCGGCACGTCGCTGCTCACCGCCACGAGCAGCCGCACGGCCGCGTACTCGGCGCGCTGCACCAGCGCCTCGACCACCGCGCGCCCGTCGTCGCTCACCTGCACCACCAGCATGCCGCCCCACGCCAGCCGCCACGCGCGCACGCGCGGCTCGAACGTGCGCGGGTCCGGCACGTCGGTGAGCAACGGCGCCACGGGGGCCGCGGCGAACGGGGCGCCGCCCGACGAGCCCACCGGGCGACCGTGCGACTGCGCGTCGAGCACCATCTTGCTGCCCATGTTCATGGTGAAGCTGGTGAAGTCGAGCGTGTCGAGCGGCACGCCGGGGATCAGCAGCAGGTCCTCGGCCGGATCGAAGTGGCGCGCGATCGCCTCGAACACCTGGCGTCGGTCGCGCGGGCTCACGTCGGCGTCCACCAGCACGATCATCTTGGTGAGTGAGAGTTGACCCGTGCCCATCAGGCCGAGCGCGGTCTTCTTCGCTTCCTTGTGAAAACGATTCTCCACCGCCACGACGAGCAGGTTGTGGAACCCCGCCTCGAAGTAGGCCCACAGGTCCACGATCTCGGGGTGGATCACCTTGAGCACGCCGGTGAACATGTCCTGCACCGCCTCGCCCATCCACTTGTCCTCCTGAGGCGGCTTGCCCACCACGCTCGCATGGAAGATCGGCTGCGCGCGGTGGGTGACCGTGCGCACATGGAAGACCGGGAACGGCGCGGCGTGCGAGTAGTGCCCGAAGTGGTCGCCGAACGGCCCTTCGGTGCGGCGTTCGCCCGCGGGCACGACACCCTCGATCACGAACTCGGCGTCGGCCGGCACGCGCATCTGCAGCGTGCGGGCGCGCGCCATGCGACTGGGCCGGCCGCGCAGGAACCCGGCGAACGCCAGCTCGTCGATGCCCTCGGGCAGCGGCGCCACGCCTGCGAGCAGCGTGGCGGGATCTGCGCCCACGCCGATCGCCACCTCGAGCGCCTGGCCGCGGCGCTCGGCCTTGTGGAAGTGGAAGCCGCCGCCCTTGCCGATCTGCCAGTGCATGCCCGTGGTCTTCGCGTCGTGCACATGGATGCGATAGAGGCCGAGGTTGCGCTTCCTCGTGTCGGGGTCCTCGGTGAACACGAGCGGGAACGTGATGAACCGCCCTCCGTCCTGCGGCCACAGTTGCAGGATCGGCAGGCTCGAGAGATCCGCGCCGAGCGTCTGCGCCTGCGCCGGCCCCGCGTCCACGAGGCGCGGCCGCGAGGCGAGCACGCGCGGCAGCGAGCCGCGGAGCGCCCACAGGTCGCCGATCGCCTTGGGCGGCAGCGCGTGGAAGATCGACTCGATCTCGGCGCCCACCTCGCGCGGCGTGCGCCCCAACGCCCACTCGATGCGGCGTGAGGCGGCGAGCACGTTGACCGCGAGCGGGAACTTCGAACCGCGCACGCGCTCGAACAGCAGCGCCGGGCCCTCGTGTCTGGCCTCGCGGCACGCGATCTCGGTCACCTCGTACTGCCAGTCGACTTCGCGCGTGACGCGCTTCAGGTCGCCCTTGGCCTCGCAGGTGTCGAGGAACGCGCGCAGCGTGGTGAAGCTCACTCGAGCTCGCCCTCGCGCCAGCCCTCGCCCGCGGGCTCGCCGAGCAGCGCGAGCACCTTGTCGGTGAAGCCGCCCACCAGCTGCTGCACGTCGGCGGGGTTGCGATACCACGGCGGCGAGACCGGCATGATCACCACACCCTCGCGCGACAGCTTGAGCGCGTTCTCGAGCGCGATGCTGCTGAGCGGCGTCTCGCGCACGCACAGCACCATGCGCATGCGCTCCTTGAGTGCCACGGCCGCTGCGCGCGTGATCAGCGTGTCGGCGATCCCCGTGGCGATCTTGGCCAGCGTGCTCACGCTGCAGGGCGCGATCACGTAGGCGTCGTGGCGATTGCTGCCGGAACTGAACGGCGCCGCCAGGTCGTCGTCGCGGAAGAGCTTCTTCACATGCGGCTCGAGGTCGCTGGGCTTGAGCCCCGTCTCACTCTGCAGCACGTGCCGCGCCCAGTCGCTCATGACGAGGTACTTCTCTCCCGGGCAGCGGCGCACCAGGTCGACGCCATGGATCGCGCCGGAGGCGCCGGTCATGCCGATCAGGTAGCGCGCCATCAGAAGCCGCCCGCCCAGCGGGCCGCGAGCACCATGGCCAGCACCACCACGCCCACCCACACGTTGATCTTGAAGAACGCCAGATCGACGTGCTCCGCGAGCCGCTGCTCCCACTCGAGCAGCGACGCGGCTGCGGCGAAGCAGACGATCGCCGGCACGCGCGCGAGGAACGAGGCATCGGGCGACGCCCGGAAGAGCGTGAGCAGCAGGGCCAGCAGCAGCAGCGTGGCGCCGCGATGCAGCCACCGGCTCACGCTGAGCGCGCGTTCGCGGCCGAGCCACGCCACCATGGAGTGGATGCCGGCGCTGCGGTCGAACGCCTCATCGAGCGTGGCGTAGATGATGTCGAAACCACTCACCCACACGAGTGCGAATGCCGCGAGCAGCAGCGCCGGTCCCGGTGCGAGCAGGTCCGGGTGGCCGGCCGCGTAACCCGCCAGCGGCGCCAACGCGAGCGCCAGGCCCACGCCGAAGTGGCAGAAGGCCGTGAAGCGCTTGAGGTACGGATAGAGCGCGAACACGGCCAGCGGCACCACTGCGACCTGCACGAAGAACGGCCCCAGTGCCGCACACGCGGCCAGATACACGAGCGTGCTGCCCACGAGCAGCGCCACCGCCTCGGCGAGCCTCATGCGCCCCGCGGGCAGTTCGCGCACCTGCGTGCGCGGGTTGAGTGCGTCGATGCGGCGGTCGACGATGCGATTGAGGCTCATGGCCGCCGTGCGCGCGCCCACGGCTGCGGCGGCGATCAGCGCCCAGCGCGCCCAGGGCAGCGCCGGTCCCGGCACGCTGAACACGCCCGCCAGCAGCAGTGGCAGCGAGAACAGCGTGTGCTCGAGTCGCACGAACGACGCGTACGTGCGCAGGCGGGCGGCGACGGGCAGCGCGGGGGTGGCCAAGGGTCCCTCGGAGAGCGAGCAGGCAGGAGCGGCGCGAGGGAATGTAGCGCGGCCTCGGGACCGGCGGCCAATGCAGGCAGGCCGGGCCGAAGCGGCGTGAGCGCCGCCTCAGCGCCTGCGGACCGGGGCGTCGACGAGGCTCAGGTCGAGCCAGTCGCGGCCGCCCGAGTCGCGGTGCGACTCGAGCCGCAGCGTGCCGGTGCGACCGCGGCCCTCGAACTGCCAGGCGGCGGCCTCCGAGCGCGTGATGCGCCCATGCACGCCGAGCGCCTCGCGCAGCCCCGCCTCGGCGAGCGGCGCCACGGCGCGCGCGACGCTGTCGGGGGTGACGCCTTCGAGCTCGAGTTGCAGCTCGAGCTCGGCGCGCAGCGCGCGCTCGTCGGCGAAGCGCCCGCCATCGACCGCCTGCGAGTGGCCGTCCATGCCGGTGCCACGCGCACCGGCGGCGAGCACCCAGTGCGCGAGCGTGGACGGCTCGCGCTCACCCTTGCGCAGCAGCGAGTCGAACCACCGCGCCACGCGTGAGACGTCGCGCACCTCGCGCGGGCGGATGCCGCGGTCGTACGCCGTGGCGGGCCGGTCGCTGAGCGCCAGCGTCACGAGCCAAGCGGCGTTGCGCGGCCAGCCCGGGCGCGGCTCGCCGCGCAGGCGCAGCTCGCCGGCGCGGGTCGCGGTGAGCCAGCGCCAGCGCGCGCCGCCCATGGGGAGCGGTTCCGGTGCGCGCAGGCCGAGCGGCGCGCCGTCCGGCGCGAGCGCATCGAGGAAACCGTCGGCGATCGCGCGCGAGACGGCCATCGCCGAATCCCACGACGTCGCGGTGAGTTCCAGCGCCACCACGGCCGAGTCCTCGAACACCCGGCCGTGCGCGCCGCTCGTGTGGGTGCTCCCCTGGGCCTCACGAGCGCGCACGAGCGCGAGCCCGGCGAGCGAGTCGCGCAGCGCCGCCTCGAACCCATCCGTGGCCTCGCCCGCGGTCCAATCGCGGAAGCGCGCCACGGCGGGCGACACCCGGGCGGGATCCTCCGCGCGCCGCAGGCGCTCGCCCGAGTCGGTCTCGCAGCCGGCGAGGCACAGCGCGAGCGCGGCGAGCAGCGTGCGGCGAGCGATCGACATGCGGCCTCCGGTGGGGGAGGCGCGAGAGTGGCCAGAGCGCGAAGCGCGTGTCAATCGTGGCACGACGCGCACCGGGAGGGACGCCCCTGCCGTCCAGTGAAGGAGCGCCCTCCCGAGTGCGAGCCCCCCACTGGGTGCAGCCAGCAGGTGTGCGAGTCCATGTCGGAGCGCGCTCGTACGGTGCACGAGCGGCCGCTCCCGATCCTCGGGGGCGGCCTTCGTGTGTCCACGCGTGAGGCCCGGACGCTCCGGGTGCCCGGATCCCACGCCGACGAGCCCGCGGCGGCGACCGTCCTCGGACGATCGGCCCCCGATGACGAACCTCCGCGGTCCAGCCGACGCACCGCGGCTCGTCGTCGTGGTCGAGGCCTCGCGGCCTCGATCGGAGTCCTCTGCAATCGCGAGGCCGATCGCGACAGGAGCGCCACGTGCCTGCGATCGCACGCCGATCCGCACGTCGGCGGCGGTGAGCGCGTCCGCGAGGCGTCACGCTCGGCGAGCCGGCGACACCCCGCCACGGTCCCGGCCACTCTCCTCTTGACGGACTGCACAGGCGTGCACTACGGTGCACGCCGTGCCGGGTCCGCCACGCGGACCAGAACTCCGAAGGGGCCCCATCGCCATGCTCAACCAGCGAGCCCGAGACATCCACGCCTTCATCCAGCGCTTCCGCCGCGACCGCGGCTCGGCGCCCACGATCCGCGAGATCGGGCAGGCGTTCAAGATCACCTCCACCAACGGCGTCCGCTACTACACGGACATGCTCGAGAAGGCGGGGATGATCAGCATCAAGCGCGGCGTCTCGCGCGGCATCGCGCCCACGCGGCGCGAGGCGGCGATCCCCGCGGGCATCCCGATCCTCGGTCGCGTCGCGGCCGGCCAGCCGATCACCGCCGAGGAGAACCACGTCGGCACGCTCGAACTCGACGGCCTCTTCGGCGAGACGCGCGAGCTGTTCGCACTCCAGGTGCGCGGGGACTCCATGATCGACGCCGGCATCCTCGAGGGCGACTACGTCGTCGTGCTCAAGCGCGACAGCGCACGGCCGGGCGAGATCGTGGTGGCGCTGCTCGATGACGAGGCCACGGTCAAGACCTACCAGCCCAAGCGCGGCAGCATCGAACTCGTCGCCTCCAATCCGCGCTACGCCCCGATCGTCGTCACGCCCCAGAACGACTTCCGCATCCTGGGCGTGGTGCGCGGCGTCATGCGCACGCTCCGCTAGACCCGGTCCTCGAACGGGAGCGAGTCCGCTCGCTCCCGTTCTCTTCACCCCCGCACTGCACATCCGTTCAACAGGTCCCCGCAGGAGGTGGCACCGTGGAACTCGACATGGCTCCCCAGGTGAAGCACGCACTCGAGACGCGCTGGGAGCCCGTCTATCGCAGTCAGCTCCACTACCTGGTCACATGGAGCACGCGGGGGCGGCGACCGGTCCTCAAGGACAAGCACCTCCAGGCGCTGCACGGACTGATCCAGTCCGCGTGCGAGGAGCGCGACGTCGAGCTGATCGACGTGGTCGCGGGCCACGACCATGTGCACGTGCTGCTCGCGCTGCGCCCTTCGCAGAGCGTGGCGAGCGCGGTGCGCGAGATCAAGGGGCGCACGACGCTGGCGCTCATGCAGGACCACCCCGAGCTGCGCGTCTGGATGAAGGGCAATCTGCTCTGGGACGAGCGCTACGCCGTCGAGACCGTGAGTCCGCAGCGGCTCGATCGCGCGCGCGAGCGTCTGGCGCACAGCCATCGCGCCGAAGGCGAGTGGGCGCCGTCGCAGGTGTGGGCGGCCGCGAGCTGAGGGTCGCGGGCCCCGCCACGGATCGCGGTCCGTCGCGTGGCACTCGCGCCCGCTCTCCTCGGGGGTGAGCCGCCCGCGCGGACCGCGTGCTGCACGCCGACCACGGCGCTCATCGTCGCGCTGCCTCTCGCGCGCCGTGGTCGGTGCATCGGCTCAGCGTCGGCCGCGGGCCTGGAGGGGCACCACCTGCGCCGTCGCCCGCTCGGTCGGCGTGGGCGACGGCGCGAGGCGGTCCATGACCTCGCGCTCGACCATGCCGAGCCAGTGGCCCGAGCGCTTCTGCTTGGTCATCAGGTACTGCGCGTTGTGTCGCGTGGCCGGCATCACGATCGGGATGCGCCCGGCGATCGGGATCCCATGCGCGCGCAGGCCATCCAGTTTGCGCGGGTTGTTGGTCATCAGGCGCACGCTGCGCACGCCGAGCGCGCCGAGCATCTCGGCGGCCACCCGGTAGTCGCGTTCGTCATCGCCGAACCCGAGCAGATGATTGGCCTCCACCGTGTCGTGTCCGTGGTCCTGCAGCGCATAGGCGCGGATCTTGTTGGTCAGTCCGATGCCGCGGCCCTCCTGGCGCAGGTAGAGCAGCACGCCCATCGGCAAGCTGCCGAGCATCTCGAGCGCGCCGTGCAGCTGGTCGCGGCAGTCGCAGCGCAGCGAGCCGAGCACGTCGCCCGTCAGGCACTCGGAGTGGATGCGCATGGGGACATCGGTCGCATCGCGGACCTGACCGCGGACGATCGCGAGGTGCTCATCGCCGCGCGCATCGGGCGTGAACGCCACCGCGCGGAAGTGACCGGAGCGCGTGGGCAGGTCGGCGACGGAGACCATCTGAATGGGCGGTGCGACCGCAGGGGCTTCGGCACGGGGCGTCAGGCGCAGGGCTTTCATCGGCTTCTCCGGGGGCACTGGGGACTCGTGACCCCGTTCCGATGCAGCCCGCCGCCGTGCGACCCGCGTGAATGTGCGAGCGCACGGTCCCGGCGCCGAGCGCGGCCCCCGCCGGTCAGCCCTGCCCGGGCTGGGGCGCCTCGGGTGCGCCGCCCAACGTGGCCAGCACGGCCGCCACCAGCACGAACGCGGCGCCGAGCACCTGCACGGGCGTGGGATGCTCGCCGAGGAAGAGCGCCGCAGCCGCCACGGCGATCACCGGTTCGCTCGTGGCCAGGATGCCCGCCTCCACCGCGCTCACCCGCGCGAGCCCCAGGTTGAAGAGCGCGAAGGGGACGAGCGTGGAGAACAGCCCGAGCGCGAGGAACAGGACCCAGAGGTCGGGCGGGTAGTGCGCGGCGAGGATGCGCCACGGCGGCGTGACGAAGCCCCAGAACACGGCGGCGATCGCGAACGTGTAGAGCAGCACCGTCTCGGCCGGGTGGCGCGCGAGCGCCGCCTTGGTGCGCACGATGTAGAACGCGAAGATCGCCGCGCTCGAGAACCCCACGGCCCAGCCGAGCGGATCGGCCCGCAGCGTGCGCGGATCCACTGCACCCACGAGCAGCGTGGTGCCGAGCAGTGCGCAGGCGATCGAGCCCCAGGTCGCGCGCCGCACGGGCCGGCCGCGCACCACATCCCACAGCACGACCAGCGTGGGGGCGAGGTACTGCAGCAGGATCGCCAGTCCCACGCCGAGCCGGGCGATGGCGAAGTAGTAACTGCCCTGCACGGCCGCCACCCCGAAGAGCCCGAGCACGAGCAGGCCGCCGGCGTCGCTCCGCGCGATGCGGAGCGAATCACGCCGCGCCATCAGCATCCAGGGCAGCAGCACGAGGACCGCGAACACGAGCCGCAGCTCCACGGCGGTGAGCGGCGGCACGTCGCGGTCGCGGAACACGAATCGCGCCAGCGTCGCGCTCAGGCCCCAGAGCACCGCCGCGGCGAGGATCGCCCACCGCCCCGCGGCCGCGCGCCGGCCGCCGTGACGGACTCCTGCCGCCGCCGCGGCGGTCTCAGAGGAGTCGCGCACGTGCGATCCTGCGCTCGAACCGCCGTCCGCCGCGTGCGAGTTCGAGCCGCACGACCGAGCCGGGGGCGCCCTCGAGGCGCATGCCGATCTGCTCGAGCGCCAGGCCCTCCACCGCGATGCCGTCCACGGCGTGCAACTGGTCGCCGACACGTACACCGGCGCGCGCGGCCGGCGAGCCGCTGGCCACCGACTGCACGCGCACGGCGCCGCGCCCGCGCACGAGCTGCACGCCGATGCTCGAATGCTCGTGTTCGCGCAGATCGGTGCTCACACTGCGCGGGGACCACCACAGCACCTGCTCGCGGAAGTCGATCGCGAGCCGGAACCGCCGCGTGAAGCTGTGGCCCAGCAGCCCGGCGATGTCGCGGTCGAGCGCGCGGTTGAGCGCCTCGGCGAGCCCGCCCTGGATGATGCCGGCATCCATCTGATCCACGCTCAGGGGCCGCTCCCCGCCGTGCAGCGTGAGCCGCGGCACGCGCACCAGCTGGAGCGCGGTCTCGCCATAGAGCGTGGGGGAGCGCAGGCCCTTGAGCGCCCGCCACGCGCGCTCGGGATGCCCGGCGTTCGCGAGCGCGCGCTCGAAGAACACGGTCTTGGTCGCGCCCGTGTCGAGGATCAGGTGCAGCGTGTCGCGCACGCCGGGGATGCGCGCGCGCACCGCGATCTTGCCGTCGCCGATGCGCTCGTAGCGCAGGGGCATGGCGTCGGAGGCGAGGACGCCCGAGAGTCGTGCGAGCGAGCGCGCCACCGGATCGCGCGACGCCGCGCGCTCGCCGCCGCGCAGCAGCAGCAGCTCGCTGCGGGCATCATCGATCACCAGCGCGTCGTCACGGAACAGGTCGGCGCCGAGCAGCCCCACCACGGGCCGGTCGGTGGCTGCGCGCACCCCCGAGAGGTCGAGCGTGAGCACGGGCTCGATGCGGTCGCGCGAGAACCGCCCCATCTGGAGGCGCGCGACGGGCTCGGTGAGCAGCCGCATGGTGGCGTCCCCGATCGAGCGCGACCGCAGCCCGAGGGCGCGGGCGAATGGCTCGTCGAGCGCCAGGTAGCCGGCCCCGGTGTCGAGCAGGAACACGCCGGTCGTGTCGCGGCCCGTGCCGCGGATCGGCAGCGTCATCAGGATGGCGCCGTCGATCGTGACGTGCCGGAGCGTATCGACCTCGGCCTGCTGAGCGCTGCAATCCGTTGCGGTCCAGAGCGTCAGCGCGAGACAGAGCAGTCGCGCCGCGAGCCGCGCGCGAGCCGGTCGCGTGGGATCGCCCGGTGCCTCCGCGCCCGTCGCGGTCACCGGCCGCGCGCGTCCCCGAGCGTCACGGCGCCGGTGCTGCCCTCGAGCATGGTGCAGCGGCCCGAGAAGAACACACCGGGCTCCATCTCGACGTTGACGGCCGAGACGTCGCCCTCGACCCGCGCTCCGGTCCGCATGGTGATCGAGCCGAGCGCGCGCACGTTGCCCACCACCTTGCCGCGGATCACGGCCTCCTTCACCTCGACGTCCGCGCGCATGACGCCGTGCTCGCCGATCTCGATGCGGTCGCAGTTGAGGATGTCGCCCTCGAACTCGCCGTCGATCTGCAGGGTGCCGGTCACCATGAGCGTGCCGCGGAAGCTGGAGCTCACTCCGATGATCGTGACCGCCGGCGCGGAGTCTTCGGGTGCGGGCTTGCTGCGGAACATGGTCTGCCCCCTTCGGCCCCGTACCATGGGCCTCGGCTGTCTGGTCTTCCCTCGCTTCATGGCCCTTTGGCCGAGTGTCCTCGCCGCGTCCGCTCCGGGCGGGCTCGGACGGGGCCGGGCTAGAGGACGCCCCAGGCCTCGAGCAACCGCTCCAGGTCCTCCTGGCTGTAGAACTCGAACTCGACCTTGCCACCCTTGCGTCCGGGCACGATGGCGACCTGCGTCCCGAAGCGCTGCTGCAGCTTGGTCTCGAACTCGCCGGCGCCGTCGAGGCGCGCCTTGCGCGGGCGCGAGTGCGTCACGCGCTGCCGGCGGCGCACGAACGCCTCGGTCCGCCGCACCGAGAACCCCTTGGTGGACACGTACCGGGCCGCGGCCAGGATCTCGCCCGGCTTCTCGAGTCCGAGCAGCGCGCGGGCGTTCCCGGCGGACAGTGTTCCACGTGAAACCATCTCCATCACCTCGGGCGGGAGCCCCAGCAGACGGAGGCTGTTCGAGATCGAGCTGCGCTGCTTGCCGACGCGTTCGGAGAGCTGGTCATGGGTGAGCCCCACCGTCTCGATGAGCGCCTGGAAGGCCCGCGCCTCGTCGATCGGGTTGAGATCCTCGCGCTGGATGTTCTCGACGAGCGCGAGCTCCATCATCTCGCGGTCGGCGTAGTCGCGGATGATCGCCGGCACGCTCCCGAGCCCTGCCAGGTGCGCGGCGCGCAGTCGGCGCTCGCCGGCGACGAGCTGGAAGTCGCCCGGGCCCGTGCGGCGCACGAGGATGGGCTGGATGATGCCAGAGACGCGGATGGAGTCCGCGAGCTCCTGGAGCGACGCGTCATCGAAGCGGCGGCGGGGCTGGAACGGGTTCGGGCCGATGCTGGACACCGCCAGTTCCGCCACGCCGGCCGCGGTCGCCGCGGGCTCTGCGAGCGCCGCCACGCGGCCGTCCGCCGCCTCCTGGGCCGTGGAGGGCGAGATCAGCGCTCCGAGTCCGCGGCCGAGCACCTTCCTACTCATGTTCGAGTACCTCCCGAGCCAGATCGCGGTAGCTGTCCGCGCCACTGGAATGCGGATCGTAGAGCACGATGGGTTTGCCGAACGAGGGAGCCTCGCTCAGACGCACGTTGCGGGGGATGACCGTCTTGTAGACCCGATCGGCGAAGAACTTCCTGGCCTCGTCCGCCACCTGCTTGGACAGACTCAGTCGCGCATCGAACATGGTGAGCAGCACGCCCTCGATGCGCAAGGCGGGATTGAGGTGGTCCTGCACCAGCCGGATCGCGCTGATCAACTGGGTGAGCCCCTCGAGGGCCAGATACTCGCACTGGAGCGGGATGATCACCGAGTCGGAGGCGGTGAGCGAGTTCACCGTGAGCAGCCCGAGCGACGGCGGACTGTCGATGAGCACGTAGTCGTAGCGGTCGCGCACCCGAGCGAGCGCAGCCTTGAGCTTCGTCTCGCGCGCCATCATCCCCACGAGCTCGACCTCGGCGCCCGAGAGCCGTTGCCCGGCCGGCAGCACGTCGAGCGTGGAGAGCGCGGTCGGCAGGATCGCCTGCTCCACCTCCGCCTGGCCGATCAGGACCTCGTAGATGGTGAGGCGCTGGTCATTGCCGTTGATGCCGACACCGCTCGTGCAGTTGCCCTGCGGGTCGATGTCCACGAGGAGCACCCGCTTGCCCTCCTGCGCCAGACATGCGCCGAGGTTGATGCTCGTGGTGGTCTTGCCCACGCCGCCCTTCTGGCTGGCGATCGAGATGATGCGTCCCATTCCCTGACTCTCTGGCACGCGCGACTCCGGCGCGGCGGGGGGAGGAGGCGGCCGGCCCGATCGGGTCGGGGGGCCGCGCGGTGTGGCGGTCGGTGCGCGTGAGTGCGGGATCGCACTCGCGGCGGGGCCGCACCATACCAGCGGCCCCCAGCGTGTCTCAAGCGCGTTGTTCCACGTGGAACTCGCCGCCGCGAATCAAGTGAACCTGCTCAGTTCCTTTCGAATACGCAGAGGAATGTGGGGCCATCGCCGATCGGGTGGGCGGCTTCGAACCGCCAGCTCGGCGTCCAATCCGCCCGGCCCTTCTCCCGTTCCTCCTCATGGCTGCTGCCCTTCCAGAGGAACGCGCGCCCGCCGGTCGAGATGACCTGGGCCGCGAGCGCCAACGTGGGCCCGAGCGTCATGGTCGCGCGCGAGGTGAACCCGTCGCCGCGCAGACGATCCGCCGACACGGCCTCGAGCTCGTACTCCGCCGCGTCGTCGTCCCCTGCCGGAGCCCCCAACAGCCGCTCGAGCCGGCCCGTGATCACATCGAGGTTGCTCAACTCCATATCCTGCTTGGCCTTGCGCATGAACAACGTCTTGTTCCGACGCGACTCGATGGCGGCCCAGTGCTCCCCCACGCCGCAGAGCAGCAGGGGGATGGCAGGCAGACCGGCGCCCGAGCCCAGATCCACGAATCGCCGGCAGCCCGAGGCGGCGAGGATCTGTGCCGGCTCGATCGACTCGCGCAGGTGGCGCTCGACCAGACGCATCTCGTCATGCCGCGAGATCAGATTGGAGACGCCCTGATTCCACTCGAGCAGCATGCGGCCGTACTCGCGCAGCCGTTGCATCGAAGCGGAGCGCGCGGCCGCATCGCCCGGCACGAACGGCTCGATCAGACTCCAGCGCTGACGCGCCACCAGCACACCGGGATCCACGCGCGCGCGCCGCGGATCGGGCGCCTGGCGCTGCGTGCGCACGGGGGCGCGTCCGGCCGAGGGCCTGCGGGGTCGCATCATGCGGCACACCATAGCGGTTCCCCCACCATCCCGCACGGCCGGGGGGTGGTGCTCCGAAGATCTGACTTCGAGCGGAGCGGCTCCGTAAGTGATTGGCGCTGCGTGAGCAGGAGTCGCGGAAGTGCTTGTCCCGAGGCTCGAGTCAGATCTTCCGAGCACGTAGGACGGCCAGGATCGCGAGGTCGGCGGGGGACACGCCCGCGATCCTCCCCGCCTGACCCAGCGTCTCCGGGCGCCACCGGCGCAGCTTCTCGGCCGCCTCGTGGGACACCCCGCGCAGGTCGGTGTCCCAGAGCGCGACGGGCAGCCGCAGCGACTCGGCCGCTGTGGCCTGCGCGGCCGTGCGGCGCTGGCGCTCGATGTAGCCGTGGTACTTGACGCGCACCTCGAGCGCCTCGGCCTCGGGTTCGGCGAGCGCGGTGGCGACGCCGAGCGCGGGGAGCGCGGCGTACGCGCTCTGCGGACGCGCGAGCCAGTCGCGCGCGGTCACGCCGGAACGCGCGACCTCGCCGACGGGGCGCACCTGCACGCGCGCGAGCCGCGACTCCTCGGCGGCGATGTCGGCGTAGCGTGCGCGCACCCGCTCACGCTGCGCGTCGGTGATCAGGCCCAGGGCATGTCCCGCCGCTGCAAGGCGCTCGTCGGCATTGTCCGCGCGCAGCAGCAGGCGGTGCTCGGCGGCCGAGGTGAACATGCGGTAGGGCTCGCGGTGCTCGCGCGTGACGAGGTCGTCCACCAGCACGCCGATGTAGGCCTCGTCGCGGCGCAGCACCCACGGCGACTCCCCACGCACGGTGCGCGCCGCGTTCACGCCCGCCACGAACCCCTGCGCGGCCGCCTCCTCGTAGCCCGACGTGCCGCAGATCTGCCCCGCCAACCACAGCCCGGGGGTGCGCCTGGCCTGCAGTGTGGGGTCCAGCTGATGCGGCAGCACGAAGTCGTACTCCACGGCATAGCCCGGGCGCAGCATCTCGCAGCGCTCGAGGCCGGGGATCGTGCGCAGGAAGGCCCACTGCACGTCGGCGGGCATGCTCGTCGAGACGCCGTTCACGTAGATCTCGTCCACCTCGCGGCCCTCGGGCTCGAGGAACAGATGGTGCGAGAGCCGCTCGGGGAACTTGACCACCTTGTCCTCGAGCGAGGGGCAGTAGCGCGGTCCCACCCCGCGGATGTCGCCGGAGTAGAGCGGGGAGCGCGACAGGTTGTCGCGGATCACGGCGTGGGTCTCGGCCGTGGTGTGGGTGGACCAGCACAGCACCTGCGTCAGCGTGAGCGACTCCGTCCAGTGCGAGAACGGCCGTGGCGGCTCGTCGCCCGGCGCCTCGGTGCACGCGGCCGTCTCCACGCTGTCCCGATGCAAGCGGGGCGGCGTGCCGGTCTTGAGCCGGCCGCGCTCAAGCCCCAGGGCGCCGAGACAGCGGCTCAGCGCGAGCGCCGCGTGCTCGCCGATCCGGCCGCCCGCGACGCGCTGCTCCCCGATGTGCATCACTCCGTCCAGGAACGTGCCCGGCGTGATCACGACGGCGCGCGACTCGAGCACGCGGCCGTCCGAGAGCTCGAGCCCTGCGACTCGCCCCGCGGCATCGAGCCGCACGCGCTCCGCCGTGCCGGCCACGAACTGCAGGCCCGGCGTCGCGGCCAGGACGTCGAGCATCGCCGCCGAGTAGGCGCGCTTGTCGCACTGCGCGCGCGGCGACCACACCGCCGGACCGCGTCCGCGGTTGAGCACCTTGAACTGGATGCCCGCACGATCCGTGATGCGCCCCATCAGCCCGCCGAGCGCATCGAGCTCGCGCACCATGTGGCCCTTCGCCACGCCACCGATCGCGGGATTGCACGACATCTTGGCCGTGTCCCCCACCTGCACGGTGACGAGCGCCACCGACAGGCCCATGCGCGCCGCGGCGTGCGCCGCCTCGCAACCGGCGTGACCCGCCCCCACCACCACCACGTCGAACCGCCCCGCGCGGCTCGCGGCGGCGGCGGCATCGAGCGGGAGCGCATGCGTCGGCACCCCGGGCGCGGGGCCCATGTCGAGCGCACGCGGCGCCTGAGGCAGTGGCGGGATCACTTGCCGATGCAGAAGCGCGCGAAGATGCGCTCCAGCAGGTCCTCGCCCAGCGTCTCGCCCGTCACCTCGCCGGCGGCGGCGAGCGCCTCGCGCAACTCCAGCGCCACGATCTCCCCCGGCGCCCCCTCCTGGGCCGCGCCCCCCGCGCGGCGCAGCGCGCCGGCTGCGCGTGTCAACGCCTCGGCGTGTCGCGCATTGGCCACCGCTCCGGCCAGCGAGGCGCTCTCGGGTCCGCCGAGCTGCCGCGCCAGCGCCTCGCGCAGCGCATCCACCCCGGCGCCGGTGACCGCACTCACCGGCACGCACGTGAGCGCGGTGGGCAGGAGCGCCTCGACCTCGGACGCGCGTGTCACACCCGGCCGGTCGGACTGGTTGAGTGCCACGAGCACGCGCGCCGCGCCGAAGCGTGCGGCGAGCGCATGGTCCTCGGAGGTGAGCGCTCGCGAGGCATCGACCACCCACAGCACACAGGCCGCGCTCGCCAGGGACGCCAGCGCGCGCTCGACGCCCTCGGCCTCGATCGCGTCGGCTGCCTCGCGCACCCCGGCCGTGTCGGACAGCGTCACGCGCACGCCGGCCAGCTCGAGCGGCTCGCTCACGCGGTCGCGCGTGGTGCCGGGCACGTCGGTCACGATCGCGCGCGCCTCGCCGAGCAGCGCATTGAACAGCGACGACTTGCCGGCGTTGGGCCGGCCGACGAGCGGCACGTGCACGCCCTCGCGCACGGCGCGCGCGAACGCGCTGCCCGCCAGCATGGCCTCGAGCTGCGCCGCCGCGGACGCGATCGCCTCGCGCACGTGCGGCGGCACCTCGACACCGCCCACGTCCTCGGCGAAGTCGACGCGCGCCTCGGTCTCGGCCAGCGCGTCCCGGACCCGCTCGGTGATCGCGTGCAGCTCCTTGGAGAGCGCGCCCGAGAGCTGCGCCAGCGCCAGGTCCGCGGCGCGCTCGGTCTCGGCATGGATCAGGTCGGCGACCGCCTCGGCCTGCGCCAGGTCGAGCCGGCCGCGCAGGAACGCACGCAGCGTGAACTCCCCCGGGGTCGCCAGCCGTGCGCCCGCCCCGAGCAGCGCCGCGAGCAGGCGCCGAGCGGGCAGCCGCCCCCCGTGGCAGGAGAACTCGACCACGTCCTCGCGCGTGTACGAGCGCGGCGCGCGGAACACCGCGGCCACCACCTCATCGAGCCGCGGCGCACCCTCGGCCGGCCCGCGCGCCCAACCATGATGGAGCGTGTGACTGAGTGCAGACTCGAGCGGCGCGCCCTCGAACACGCGCGCGGCGCACGCCAGCGCCCCGGCGCCGCTCACGCGCACGACCGCCAGGCCCGAGTCCCCGGGAGCGGTCGCGATGGCGGCGATGGTGTCGTCGAAGGCGGGCAGGGACACGGGGCTCCCGAAAGCAGCGCGCCGGGCTCACGAGGTCGCGAGCCCGGCGCGCGGGGTGGATCGTGGAGGGCTCGGCTCAGTCGTCCGCTTCGTCTCCCGTGCGTTCCGGGAAGCTGGCGGGAGCGATGGCGACGCGTTTGATCATGCCGGTGCCGAGCGCGTAGGTGCGCACGCGCGCGTCCTCCTTGAGCGTCACGTGCACGATACGGCGCTCCTGCGAGTTGAGGTAGTCGGTCACGACCTCGACCTGCTTCTCCACCGCCTCATCGGCCAGCTTGCCCGCCAGCTCGGCCAGCTCGCCCTCGCGCTGCTGCCAGAAGTCGTTGACCTCGAGCTGCAGGTAGTAGCGATTGCCCTCGCCACGGTTCACATAGCGGTTGAGCAACTGCTGCAGCGCCTGGCGCGTCTCGCCACGGTGGCCCGTGAGCAGCTCGTCGTCCTTGGCGACCTCGATCATGACCTCGACGCGCGTGCCCTCGGCCCGAGCGGTCACGGTGGGCTCGAAGCCCATCACGCGCAGCAGCTCATCGGTGAGCTTGATCGCCTGCGCCTCGAGTTCAGCCGGCGTCAGCTCCGGCGTGGTGTAGGTGGTGACTCGCTCGCCGCGGTCGCCGCGGTCGCCCCGCTCGCGCCGGTCGCGACCGCCACGGTCGCCGCGGTCCCCCCGTCCGCCGCGGCTCGGGCGCTCGCGGCGCTCGCCACGGTCGAACCCGGCGTGGTCCGGAGCGGCCGGCGCCACCGAGACGGGCTCGTGCTCGAAGTCCGGCTCACGCGACTCCGCCACCGGTGCCGCGAGGGCGGGCGCCGCGTAGGCGGGTGCCGGCGGCGGGGCCACGAAGCTCGACGGGACCGCGTCGTCGTCCATCTCGGACTCGTGCGACTCGGCGCCGTTGAGGTGCTCGAGCGTCGCCACCCCTCCCTCGGGGCGCTCTCCCCGACGTCGGCCACGGCCACCACGACGCCCACGGCGGCGGCGGCGCTTGCTCGCGTCATCCTCCCCATCCTCGTCGGCCGAGGCCGCCACCGGAGCCGGCACCGGCGCAGTCACGGCCGGAGGCGGGCCATCGAGCGGCGCCACCGTCTGGGGGCGTGGGCGACGCTCCTCACGGGGCTCGCGACCCTCACGCGGCTCGCGGGCCTCGCGACCCTCACGGCCCTCGCGTCGGCGACCGCCACGCTCGCTGCGTTCGCCCCGCTCGCTCTTCTCGGCGCGCGCGGCGACCTCGACAGGCTCTCCGGCCGGCTTGCCGCGCCCCTCGTCCTTGCGGTCCTCGCGCTTGTCGCGCCGGCCGCGATCGCGGTCCCGGCCACCCGACTCGCGCCGCTCGTCCCGACCGCCGCGGCCCGCGCGGCCGCCACGCTCCGAGCCGCGCGTCGGCTTCACGCGCCGCTCCTCGCGGTGCTCGGGCTCGCGGATCGCGCCGCCCGGACGGCGCAGCACGCTCACTCGGAACGGCTTGGCGCCGAAGCCGAGGAAGCCGCCCTTGCCCTCCTCGATCAGCGTGATCACCGCCTCCGCACGCGAGAGGCGAAGCTCCTCGAGCCCTCGCTGTGCGGCTTCCTCGAACGTCCTGCCTTCATACACGGAACCGGTCTTCGCCATGGGTGCCTCATGTCGCCGCGTCAGCGCGCGCTTCACGCGCGCCGCGCAGACGGTGCTGATGGTGGGCTCCGTTCGCGCATCGGCAGCGCGGCGCTCGCCGCCCCGAGGGTCGTGCGAGCCGCCGGCGCGCAGTCGCGGCGCGGGGACGGAGTGCTGCAGGGTGACGGGCGATGCTACTTCTGCCGCGGCCCCGTCCGCCACGGTGAAGGGTCTGCAGGCGTCCGGATCAGCGGCGCTTGCGCTTGCCTCCTGCCGTCGCGGGGACCGGCGAGCCCGGGGTGACGACCACCACCCCGTCGTCACCGCGCATGACCATCCACTGCTGCAGCGCGGTGAAGAGGTTCATCACCGTCCAGTAGAACACCAGTCCGGACGGCAGGTTGTAGAAGAAGACGAGCATCACCACGTTCATCAGATACATGGTGGGCGCCTGCTTGGGATCGGTGGGCGTGAGCCACTGCGAGAGCAGCCCGGAGCCCGCCATGAGGATCGGCAGCAGGCGGATCGGCGCGGGACCGATCTGGAAGAGCAGATCGGGTGCCGAGAGGTCGTGGATCCAGCCCGCGAACGGCGCCTGACGCAGCGCGATCGCGTTGAACAGCACCGCGTAGAGCGCGAAGAACAACGGCATCTGCGCCAGCATCGGCACGCAGCCGCCCGCAGGGTTCACCTTGTGATCACGGTAGAGCGCCATGATCGCCGTGTTCATCGCCTGCGGGTCGTTCTTGTACTTGTCTCGGATGCGCTCGACCTCGGGCTGCACCTTCTGCAGGCCGCGCATCGACTTCATGCTCGCCATGTTGAGCGGGTGCAGCACCAGGCGCACCACGGTGGCCAGCGCCAGGATCGCCACGCCGAAGTTGCGCACGAGGCCGTCGAGCCACAGCAGCAGCCGGAGCAGCAGGTTCGAGACCGGCACGATCCACTGCCAGCCCATGTCGACCGCCCGCTCCAGGTGCAGCTCGGGGTCGATCGCGGCCGAGAGCCGGGTGAGCGCGAAGTAGTCCGCGGGGCCCAGGTACACGGCGAAGTGATGCGTCTCGGACCCATCGGGCAGCGGCATCACCAGCGCGCCGATGGCCAGGTCCTGCGTGCTGGGCGTGCCGGCCGGCAGCCGCTCGAGCTGCTCGGGCGTCAGGGTGCGCCGCGCGCCCGCACTGGTGGCACTGCGCGCCTCACGCCCCACGCTCGCCACGAGGTTGAGGAAGTAGTGCGACTGCACGCCCGCCCAGCGCGCCACGCCGTCGTGCGCCTTCTCGGGCTTGCCCACCAGGCCCGGAGCGTGGTCGCGATGCATGTTCTTGCCCACGAGGCCGATCGCGCGCAGCGAGCGCTTGTCCACCTCCGGGTCCGCCTCGTTGAGCAGCGGCCAGGAGCGCGTGATCAGCGAGTAGTCGGTCAGGCGCCATGCCTGCGGCACGGACGGCATGCGCACCGAGAGCGACAGCAGATGGTCCTGCTCGGTCACACGCCACACCTGCTCCACGGCGAGCCCCGAGGTGTCGCGCGCACTGAAGCGGAGCGCGCGGATCGCGCCGAACGCATCGGTGCTCTCCTCGACGGCGTAGACCAGCTGGTCGAGCGGGCGGCGCGTGCTCGCCGAGCCGAGCTCGAGTGCGAACGTGGGATCGCCGGAGAGCTGCACGCGGTCGCCCTCGGGCACCTCGGCGCCACGGCGCGGGCGGCGCGCAGGGTGGTCCCCGTACGACGACACGCCGTGCGCCGCGGCATAGCGCTTGAGCTCGTAGCGCACGAGCCGCGCGCCACGGTTGCTGAAGGTGGCGCGATAGAGCGGCGTCTCCACCACGATCTCGCGCTCCGGCACTGCGGGCGTGGCGATCGTGGCCACCGGGGGTGCGGCGAGCGAGGCGGCGGTGTCACCCGCATCCGCGAGAGTGCCCGGCGCCGCCAGCGCACGAGCGCTGTCGGCGAGCGTGGCGAGGGAGTCGGCGGTGGGCTTGGGGGCCAGGGCCAGCTCGCGCTGGCGGCCGATCTCGAATCCCACGAACAGCAGCAGGATCACGAGCATGGCGATCAGAGTGCGACGATCCATGTCAGGGCACCGGGTCGTAGCCCGCCGAACCGAGCGGGTGGCAGCGCCCGAGCCGGCGCAGCGCGAGCACGATGCCGCGCACGGTGCCGTAGCGCGTGACGGCCTCGCACGCGTACTCGGAGCAGGTGGGCAGATGGCGGCAGGAGCCGCGCATCGAGGAGGGCATCAGCCGCTGGTAGAGCCGGACGAGGAGGACCGCGAGGTGTCGCATGGGGTCAGGCGACCGCGGGAACCAGCGCGCCAGCGTGGGCGAGCAGGCTCTCGACCTCCGAAGCCAGAAGCTGATGGGGCGCGCTCAGCGTGGCGCGCGATGCGATGAACACGAGTAGGTATCCCTGGTGCGGCACCCGTGGCCAGCGCCGCCGGACGATCTCCCGGAGCCGGCGTCGAGCCCGATTGCGCTGCACCGCACCTCCGACTCCCTTCTTGCTGGCGATGAAGCCCACTCGCGTGAGCTCCCCGGCTGCGGGAAGCGAGATGAGGAGGCAGAACTTGCCTCGATGCGCGCGTCCCCCGTCGCGGGCCGCCGAGTAGTCGCGGCCGCTCGTCATGCGAGGAGCTAGCGCGAGGCGTTCGGGATGCTGCCGGACCATGGGGGGCGCCTTGCGAGGCGATGCGCCGAGGCGCGGAAGAGGCGGGTTGGTCGAGGACCGGCCGCGCCGACCGTGCAGCGCCTCGGGCGCTGCTCAGGCCGAGGCGAGCGGCTCGGTCAGGACGAGACGGTCAGGCGCTTGCGGCCACGCGTGCGACGCGCGGCGTGCACTTTGCGGCCGCCCTTGGTCTTCATCCGCGCGCGGAAGCCATGCACCTTCTTCCGACGGCGGTTCCTGGGCTGGTAAGTGCGCTTCATGACGGCTTGGGACTCCGTTGCGATGGGGTTCTGGGCACAGCAGGAGGACAGGGCAGGCTACGGGAGCCGGAGTCGGAGCGTCAAATTCCAGCATGCGCCGGCCGCGCGAGCCTCGTGGCGAGGTCCGGCTCTCATTAGATGTGATCGCCCCGATGAGGGTGGAGCCCGGCGAGTCCGCGGCCGATACCCGCCGTGGACCCCACCCGGACGGCCCTGCACCGGCCTCCGGACCTCACGCCGACCACCCATGCTCGGGAGACGGACCTTCGCATGAGCATGCCCCCGACCGGGCGCAGGACGCGATCCGGACTCTCGCCCGCCGCCCTCGATGCGGCCGACTGGCTCGAGCAGCTCGAACGCCTCGTGCACCTGGCGCGACGGCATGGTCCATACGCCTCGCACGTGCGCAACGGCCGCGAACGCGCCACCGTCGACGGCGTGCACCTGGTGCATGACCACGGACCGATCGTGCTCACGGTGCTGCCGCTCGAGATCCGGCTCGCGCACGAGTCCGTCATGCGCGCCGAGGGCGACGAGGCCGGCCACCCCACGCGGGGCCCGATCGAGCGCCAGTTGCCCGCGGTGCTCCACCAGCAGGGGCTGCGCCAGCTCTCGCTCCTCGACGACCTCACGCGCGACGAGATGCTGACGCTGGTCCAGATCCTGCTCGACGTGTCCACGGCGCATGATCCCGGCGACGATCTGGTCACGCTGCTGTGGCGCGCCGGGCTCGCGCATGTGCGGGTGCGCTCGGCCGCGAGTGCGCCGCTCCAGGACGCCGAGCCGGGCCACTCGCCGAGCGCGCCGGTGCGCGTGCAGGCCGCCGACCTCGTCGATGACCGCCCGTTCGACCAGGTGCTCTCGGGCGACTCGTTCTCGCGTCACCAGGAGCCGCCGCCGCCCTCCAGCGACATCACCTCGCGTACGACGTTCCCCGCCGTGTTCGGCGACCCGTTCGCCATCGACGGCGCCCCGACGGGCCCTGCGCCCGCGACGTCCGCCCCGACGGCTGGCGAACCCGCCCCCGCGGACACGCACTTCGATGACTGGTTGATCCCCTCCGAGGACGCCACCGCCGGAGCCCTGTGGCAGCAGCTCGTGTTCGACGAGGATCGCCACGCGGCCGACTTCCAGGAGCGCTGGAAGGTGGAGACCTCGCCGACCCACGCCACGCAGGTGCGGGCGTTCGTCGACGAGGTGCGTGCCGCCGACCCGAGCGAGGACATGCGCGACGCGGTGCTCACGTCGCTGGTCAGCTGGGTCGCCAATGCGGTGCAGCACTGTGAGTGGAGTGAGGCGCGGCAGGCGCTCGACGCCGTGCGCACGCTCGACCCCGATGGCAGCCGCACCGAGGCGCCGCTCGCCCAGTCGCTCGCCGGTCTCGACCGCGATGTGGTGGCGGAGCGGCTCGATGCGGCGACCCAGGAGGAACAGGCGCGGTTCTTCGCGCTCGCCGTGGCGATCGGCCGCCCGATCCTGGACCTGCTGATCCACGTCCTGGCCCAGGCCGGCCGCGCGCGACTGCGGGCCGCCGCGACGACCGCGCTCGCCTACACCTGTGGCGACCAGCCCGATGCGCTGCGCCCGTACCTGAACGACTCGCGGTGGCATGTGGTGCGCAACGTGGTCTTCGCGTTGGGACAGATCGGAGGTCCCGCGGTCATGCCCATGCTGGTCTCCGCGTCGCGCCACCTCGACACCCGCGTGCGCCGTGCGGTCGTGCAGGCGCTGGGTCAGGTGCCGGCACCGCAGCGCACGCCGCTGCTCGTGCAGCAGCTCGACAGCTCCGACGTGCCGCTGCTGCAGCACGCGCTGCAGTTGATGACGCGCGAGCCCGATGCGCGTGCCGCGTCGGCGCTGATCGACCGCATCAGCGCGCCGGACTTCGAGAGCCTGTCACCCGAACGCAAGCTGGCGCTGCTGCAGACGCTCGCGGACGTGGCCGACGACCAGGCGGTCCCGGCGCTGGAGCAGTTGCTGCACCGCGGCGGCTGGTTCGCTCGCCGGAGTCCCGAGCGCACGGCCGCCGCACGCACCCTCGCTCGGATCGGCAGCCCGCTCGCCATGGCCGCGCTCCAGAACGGACTCGCCGCCCGCGCCGACGCGGTACGGCTCGCGTGTGCCGACGCACTCGACCAACCGAGGACCGCCCCGTGAGCGCCAAGATCGACCTGATCCACGAACAGGGCCTCGTCGTCGTGCACCGCTTCGTGCAACTGATGCGCACGAGCCGCACGTACGCGGTGGGCAACCAGACCTTCAGCCGGCATCTCGCCGAGCTCCTGGCCGGGCTCGAACCGCTGCTCGCCGACGGCGGCGACATGACCCTGGCGGTGCGTGCCGGGGACGTGTACCTGAACGGCTCGCGACTGCCGCTGCGCCAGAAGTCGCTGCGCTTCCTCGAGGCGATGGCGGACGAACTGGGCATGCGTCGGATCCATGGGCTCGTGTTCCGCCCCGGGGTGACGATCCCCGAGCTCGAAGCGTTCATGCGCGTGTTCGTGCCGAGCGAGCAGTTCAAGGGCGCGGAGCTCGCAGCGAGCTGCGTGGAGCAGGGACTCGACCACGTCGCGGTGCTGCTGGACCTCGAAGGCATCGCGCTCGACGTCGAGCCGGCGCCCGTCGCACCGGCCGAGGCGCCTCCCGCGCTCGATGAGAACGCCCCGTTCGGGCCCGCGCTGATCGCCTATGAGCAGGCGCTCTCGGGCGCAGAGCGCCTGTTCGCCACCGGCGCGCTCGAACAGGGCGTGGAGATGCGATGGGTGCAGCGCCTCGTGCAGCCGCTCGCGGACACCATCGGCACGCCCGAGCCGGCCACGCTGGCGCTGGTCGACATCGGCCACGAGGACAGCGGGGGCACGCACGCCGTGCACGTCACGATCACGGCGCTGGCGATCGGTCACGCCCTGGGCCTTGCCCGCCGCGAGCTGTCCGACGTGGGCGCCGCCGCGCTGCTGCACGATGCCGGCCAGCCCGAGATCGTGCGCGTGCTGGGATCGCAGATGGATCACTGGAGTGCCGCGGACTGGAAGGACGCGCAGCAACACACGCTGCTCGGCGTGCGCCGGCTGGCCGTGGCCACGCCGCTCGGACCCACGGCGCTGCGCGCCATGCGCGTGGCACTCGAGCACCATGTCGAGGACCCGCAGCGCGCCTCGCTGCTGGCGCAGATCGTCAGCTGCGCCGATGCGTTCGTGAGCGTGCTCGCGCACCGTGCCATGCCCGGCTCGACACTCACGCCCTACGAAGCGCTGGGGCGAGTGCTCGCGGGCTACGGCGAGCGCTGGCATCCCGCGGTGCGCATCGCCCTCGTGCGCGGCATCGGGCTCTATCCGCCCGGCCAGGTCGTGCGACTCGACGACGGAACGCTGACGCGCACCGTGGCGCCCACCGCGGACCCCGAGCGCCCACTGGTCGAGGCGATCGCCGATGCCCATGGCACGCTGCTCACGTCCGCGCAGCGTTGGCTGGGGCCGGTACCCGCGGAGCGGAGCATCGTGGCCGCGCTGCCGCTCGAGCAGTGGCCCGCGGCGCAGCAGGACGAACGCGCCGCCTGACCCGCTCGTTCAGCGACCCGAGGGGAGCCCGCTGACGTCCTGCAACCGGTGCAGCTCGTGCACACTGCTCTCGAGGATGGAGTCCGTGTAGGCCGGCTGGCTCGGATAGCAGAATCGGCGTTGGCCCTGCACCACTTCGGCCGACGTCGAATCGAACATCGAGCCCACCTGGACCCGGCCCTCCAGCACGCACACACACGTGCCGTGCGCGAAGCGCATGACCGCGAACTGCGTGCCTCGTACGTCGACTCGCGCCTCGGGCGTGATCACCGCCAGGCCGGCGCCACGGAACGCAGCGCCGGTGGAGACGAACACCTCGCCGCGGTCGATGCGCACCTCCGCTCGACGCGCTCCCCATCGGCGTGGCGGCGCGGTCAGTCGCACGTCGCTGCCCGCCGAGAAGTGCATGGCGAGCTGGCCCGGCGCGACGAGATCGAGCGACACGCCCTCGGCGAGTTGCACGTGCGCGCCGCCGTGAAGCCGGCGCGCCAGGTCCGCACGGGCGCTGGACGACACGGCCGCACCATCGATCCGCACGTCGCCGATGCCGTTGACGGCGATCACCTCCCAGGCCGGGGTGCCGGCCACGACCGCGATCACGATCGCGAGGACCGCGGCGGCCGCGAGCGGCACCCACACCGCGGGGCGCGCCAGGCGCAGGACGCGGCTCCGGTCGGGATCCCGGGGCTCCGGCACGGTCGAGACGAGCGTGCCCCCGATGAACCCGGCACGCAGACGCGCGCGGAAGTCCGCATCCGCCGGCTCCTTCGCCGGCGGCAGGGCCTTCAGCGCCTCGCGCGCGCGGCGCGCCTCGGGAGTCAGATCGTCGGGTTCCACGTTCACAGCCCCTTCGCCCTCAGCCGCTCACCCAGCGCCGCCAGCGCGCGCGAGTAGCGCTTGCGGGCCGCCGCGGGCTCGATGCCCGCACGCGCTGCGATCTGGTGGTGGCTCAGCCCCTCGTACTCATGCAGCACGATCGCATCCCGCTGTGTGGCCGGCAGCTCGAGCAGCGACTCGCGCACGAGTCGCTCGCGTTCGGCGGACTCCAGTGCGCGCGGCGGCTCCGCGACGGGCGAGACCAGCAGGTCCGGCACCCCCGGATCGCCCTCCACCGAGCGAGCGCGCTGACGCATGCGGTACGCGCCCGAACGCCACAGATCCCGACAGACGTTGGTCGCGATGGTCATGATCCAGGGCGCCGGATCGCGCGCCGGGTCGATCGTGTGAGCCGCCCGTTGCACCTTGAAGAACACCTCCGATGCCGCGTCCTCAGCCAGCGTCCGGTCCCCGAGCAGCCGATGCACCAGCGCGAACACCGAGGCGAAGTAGGCGTCGAACAACACGCCCAGGGCCTCGGGATCGCGGCGACACACCCGCTCGAGCGTGGCCCGGTCGAGGCGCGGCGCCTCCGTCGGGTCAGGACCCATCGCTCCCTGTACGGTCGGCGGCTCGGATCGTGTCACGCTCTCGGACTCGGGCTCGGGCACCAGGACTCCCGCACGGAGGGTGGGGGGCGCCCGCAGCGGCACGAGGGGCGTGTGCGGCACTATGGCACGCTGGCGCGCTCATGGGCCAGAGGCGGGCCCGGCGCAGCCCGCGCGCCGGAGTCCGCGGTCAGGCGGCCGAGCGCAGGCCGGCGGCCGCGCCCACCGGGATCGGCAGGCGCACCCAGAACGTGCTGCCCTGGCCGGGGCGGCTGTCCACGCCCACGTGCCCGCCATGCAGTTCGCTGATCCGCTTCACGAGGTGCAGGCCGATGCCCACGCCGCTCCGGCCGCCATCCGACTCGGGGCCGAGCGCCTGGCCGAACAACTCGAAGATGTGCGTGGCCATCTCGGGGGCCACCCCCGGGCCATCGTCCCGCACCTCGAGCCGCACGAAGCGGTCGTCGACGTGCGAACCCACACGCACGACCGAGCCGCGCGGGCTGAACTTGATCGCGTTCACGAGCAGATTGACCACCACCTGGCGCAGCTTCACCTCGTCGAGTTCCAGCGTGGGCAGCCCCCTGCGGTCGTCCTGCGCCAGCTCGACGCCGTACTTGCGCGCCAACGAGCGCGAGGTCTCGACCGCGGCGCCGATCACCTCGTCGAGGTCGGTCGGACGCAGCTTGAGCGCCAGTTTGCCGCTCTCGAGCCGGGACAGGTCGAGGATGTCCTCGATCAGTCCCATGAGCCGGTGCGCTTCGGTGCGCAGCCGCCCCACGAAGTCCCGCGCCTGCTCTCGCGACAGCCGGCTGTCGTGGTCGTCGAGGATCTCGGCGTAGGCGATCACGCTGGTGAGCGGCGTCTTGAGTTCGTGGCTCGCGGTGGAGAGGAACACGTCCTTCACGCGGTTGAGGTCCGAGAGCTTCTCGTTGTCGGCCTCGAGCTGGCGCGTGCGGTCCCCCATGCGCTCGAGCATCTCGGCGCGGTCGATCACCGCGGCCACGTGCTCACCGAACAGGCGCAGCACTTCCAGATGCGATTCGCCGAACGGCTCGGGGTGGTTGATGCGGTTCACGTTGAGCACGCCGATCACCCGCTCGCCCAGCGAGAGCGGCAGGGAGAGCGAGGACGTGATGCGTCGGTTGGGCTTGAAGTGCGCGGCGAACTCGCCGCCCTCCAGCTTCTCGCCCAGCATCACGGCCTGCCGGCGCTGCGCGACCCAGCCGGCGATGCCCTCACCCGGCCGACGGCGGGCGCCCTTGGAGAACTCGGCCTCGAGGCCGTACGAAGCGCGCGTGACCAGCTCACCGGTCTCCGCATCCACGATCATGATGCTCGCCTGCTGCGCGTTGTGGGTGCTCACCACGCGCCGCACGATGATCTCGAGGATCACGTCGAGGCGGAGCTGCAGTTGCAGGTTGGTGGACACCTGGAACAGCTCGGAGAGTTCCATGAGCCGCGTGGCCGAATCGTGCCGCTCGCGCTCCTCGCGCATGAGCGCGTCGCGCATCGTCTCGATCTCGCGCTGCTTCGTGATCGTGTACAGCACGAACACCGCCACCAGCCCGAACACCGCGACCGCGGCCAGCATGGGGTCGCGCAGCCAGGGCGCGGCCTCCTCCTGCCCGAGCAGGTTGAGGAGCGGTGCGTAGAGCGCGGGTACCGTGATCGCGAACGCGAGCAGCAGCGCGAACGTGACCGACCACAACAGCCAGCCCGCACGGCGCAGCGCGCGGGCGCGCGGATCGGTCTGGGACGGGGTCGCGGTCTGAAGGGACGGCATGCAGATCTCCGAGGCCTGCCAGGGCGGAGTGGTCCGAGGAGGTATCGGCCGAGGAGGGGGGGTGGGTTGAGCCCCTTGCCGGCACCCGGCCACCGCATGCCGCCCCCGTCGCCGCCGCGGTAGAGTCCCGCGCCATACCGCTGCAACCGAGCCCAGCCGCCCCCACCCCCTGAACGAGGCCCCATGCCCGGACGCGTCGAGATCCTCACCTTCGAGAGCCGCGTGCTGCGCGGCAATGCCGCGGGGGACCCGCATGTGCGTCGCGTGCCCGTGTACCTGCCGCCGTCCTATGACCGCGACAGCACGCGGCGCTTCCCGGTGATCGTGGTGCTCACCGGGTTCACCGGACGCGGCCGCATGCTGCTCAACGACAGTCCGTTCAGCCCATCGCTCGATGAGCGACTCGACCAGCTCATCGAGAGCGGCCGCATGCGCGAGTGCATCGCCGTCATGCCGGACTGCTACACGCGGTTCGGCGGGTCGCAGTACCTGGACTCGAGCGCGACGGGACGCTACGAGACGCACGTGATGCAGGAGCTGCTGCCGCACATCGACGAGCGCTTCCGCACGCTCGCGACGCGCGAGCACCGTGCAGTGGTGGGCAAGTCCTCGGGCGGCTACGGCGCGCTGCGGCTGGCGATGCGACACCCCGACGTGTTCGGCGCACTCGGCTCGCACAGCGGCGATGTGTACTTCGAGTA
>CADEFY010000001.1:38911-45378 GCA_902826705.1 uncultured bacterium | reverse complement strand
GAAGTCGATCGTCACGTGCGCCAGGATGAACGGCACCACACGGTAGTCCGCATCGCCGCCCTTGAACGCGCGCCAGTACTCCTGACGCGCCACCTCGAGGTAGGTGATGTAGACCGCGTTGTTGATGTGCCCCATGGCGTCGGTGTCGCGGAACCGCGGGCGCAGCGGCGCGACCACGGTCCAGCGGGGAGCACCTGGTGGCGCGGTCATGAGGTGACTTCCGCCTCGAGGTCCGACTGCAGCTCCTGGATGGATCTCAGCACGCCGACGAAGCGCCTGCCGAACGGGGTGAGGGTGTACTCGACCTGGATGGGCGGACGTTCACCATGGACGGTGCGTTGCACGACCCCGAACCGCATGAGCTTGCGCAGGCGTTCGTTCAGGACTTTGACGGACAGCCCGGGGCATTCACGGACGAGCGCGCTCGGACGTGCGATGCCCTTTGAGATCGACTGGAGGATCCGAAGCGACCACTTGCAGCCGACGACATCCTCGACCATCGCGGCCACACCGAGGGTCGATCTCCCTTTCGGCGATCCGGCCGGAGGCTCTGCTTGCCTTCGGAGCACCATTGCGTACCTACCTCACCAGTTCGTGCTCTCTGTTCATACGCCTCATGCGCTGACTAACGTCCAAGGAGTCACTCGGGCGGCCCCTGCTGCTGAAGACCCCATATCTCGAACGGAGCTCCCTCATGAGCACTGCTGGCATCCCCGGCTACACGTCGCACACCGCTGCGGTGGGACCCTCACCCATCTCCCTCGCGGAATTCAACCAGATGCAACGCAGTGCGCTGTTCGGACCGGATGACGTGGCAGCGCTGCGCATGTCGCTGCCTGTCATCACCGGGCACATCGAGGCCATCTTGGACGTCTGGTACGGATTCGTCGCGAGCCAGCCGCACCTCCTGGCCTCCTTCTCGAGTCGACGAGACTCGCAGCCGATCGGCGACTACCTCGCCGCCGTCCGGCGCCGATTCGGGCAGTGGATCCTCGACACAGCTCGCGCCGAGTATGATCAGAAGTGGCTCGACTACCAACACGAGATCGGTCTGCGGCATCACCGTAGCGGCAAGAACCGGACGGATGGCGCGGAGTCGACTGCGATCGTCCCGTTCCGCGATCTGTTCGCGCTGGTGTACCCCATCACGTTCACGCTCCGTCCCTTCCTGGCGCGCGGAGGACACTCGTCAGAGGACGTGGACCGCATGCACGCGGCATGGGTCAAGATCTGCCTGCTGCAGGTGACTCTGTGGAGCCATGCCTACGTGAAGGAAGGCGACTTCTGAGACATGACCGACACGTGTGTGATCGCGGCTAGAACGCGTTGAACGGGTGGATGAACGCGGGGCGTGCGCGGAACCACGACTCGGTGATCGCCGCCGCGTCGCGCACGTCGGCGATCAGCCCCGCCTCGGCGGCCAGCACCGGCGACAGTGCGCCGGCGAGGATCGACGACAGCATGTCGACGCTCAGCGTGAGCCGGGGCAGGCGCGAGCGAGACCCCTGCATGCGCGGCGTCTCGGCGCGCACTTCGAGCCGGCCGCCGCCGGCGTGCACGCGCCACACCCGCTGGTTGGCGGGCAGCACGTCGTCCTGCACCTCGAACGCCACTTCGCCGCGCGCCTCGCGCGCCACGGGCAGCGCCTCGAAGGCGGCCTTCACGTCGACCACGCGCAGCATGCCGCCGTAGCCGGCGTGGCCTCGGCTGCGGTGTCCGAACAGCTTCATCTCGCCGCGCAGGTTGGCGGGATCGCTCGTGGCCACGGGCCAGACGAAGTCGTCGGGCACGAGCGCCGTGACCTCGACCGCCTGGTCGCGCAGCGCGTGCAGGTAGGCCCACAGGCCGCGCTGCGCGTCGGGCGTGGCGGCCATGATCTCGTTCACGTTCACGACCAGCTTCCAGGGGCCGTCGGCCGAGTCGATCTGATACTGCAAGTAGCCCTCGATCTGGCCGCGCGTGCGCTCGTACACCACCCAGTCGCCCTCGTAGTCCCACAGCCGGCGCGACCACCACTCGGGCCGGCGCTCGAACGCGAAGTGTCCGCGCTCCTCGGCGAGTCGCGCGTACAGGGCCTCGACGAGCGGTCGGTCGGGCAGCCGCATGCGCCGCACCCGGCGGATCTCGGGCGAGGCCGGCAGCAGCGCGGGCGGCGTGCTGATCATGAGCGAGCGCTCGATGAGGCCGTAGCCCAGGCGCTGGTAGAAGTCGGAACGGAACGCGTAGAGCATCGAGAACGCGTCGCCGCGCTGGCGCATCTCGCGCAATGCCGCACGCACCAGCGCCTCGCCGATGCCGCGGCGGCGGTGCTCGGGCGACACGGCCACCCCACCGATCCCGCGCACCGGCAGACGCGCGCCGCGCACGAAAGCGGTGAACGGGTAGAACACGAGCGAGGCCACCAGCGCCCCGTCGACCTCACCCACGCGCACGTCGGTGAACGCGAACCGCGGGTGGTCGGTGTAGAACTGCCGCTGTGCCTCCAACGTGCGCACGCGGTAGCTGCGCAGCGCCAGGTCGGCGAGCTGCTCCACATCGGGGCGCCGCGCGTGCCGATAGCGCAGCGCGGGCGGCCGAGAGGGCTTGGTGCGGCTCACAGGTCCACCTCCTCCGACAGGTAGAACGACGGTGCGCCGTCGCGCGCACGCGTCACGCCGGGCCCGCGCAGCGACTGGCCGCTGACGGTGGCGCGCAGCACTTCGGGACTCTGCCACTCCGGTGTGAACCGCGCGGTCACCTCGACGCGGTACCCGGCCCGGGGCAGCGCACCATGGTCGCCGAGCAAGGGCGCGGTGGCGAAGCGCCGCCCCTCGACGAGCGCGTGCGTCATGGCCAGGCTCGCGCCGCCCCCGGGCGGGCGGATGGCGATCTGCAACCGCGTGCCGTCGGGCAGATCCGCGGCGCCCTCCACGCGCAATGCACCGTTGTCCATGCGGCTCACCTCGAAGTCGTCCACGATCGGCTCGCCCTCGCTGAGGCCGAGCGTGTCGGGCAGAGTCTCGAACGTGAGCTCCTGTGACTGGCGTGTGCCGCCGCCACAACCTGCGATCAACAGCGCGGCGCAGGCGAGCGCGGCGAGGCGCGAGCGCACGGCGAGGGCACGAGGTGGGAGCATGCCGCCACGCTAGACCGATCGCGCGCGCTCGGGAAGCGGTCAGGCGCCGATCGCGGCCCGCGCGCGCTCGGCCTGTGCCAGGTGACGGTGCGCGTGTTCGATCAGGATCGCGAACGCCTCGCCGAGCCTCAGATGCACCAGCGGCGAGATGGGCGAGCGGAACGACACGCGCAGGTCGAGACCGTCGGCTTCGCGCATCTGCGACGCCAGACGCTCGACGCTCGCGACGAACGCGTCGAGCACCTGCTCGCGCACCGTGTCGCGCTCGCGCACGCGCAGCCGGCCGGGCGCCGGCAACCTGATGCGGTTGCCCTCGCGCAGGGCCGCGAGCATGAGCCGCCCCGCGAGGCTCGGGGCGAACGGCCGGTGTGGAGCCGGGCGGTGCCGTGCGGTCGCGATCACGGCCGGCAACCGGCGGCCCAGGTAGAGGTCGTGCGTGCGGCAGAGGTGCTCGAGGCAGTCGTCCACACTCCAGCCCCCCGTGGGCGGCGGCGTGCGGCGCGCTTCGGGTCGGATCCCCACCACGAGCGCTCGGGCCCGCGGCTCCAGCGCCGCCAGCCGCGGGCGCAGGGCCTCGAGTGCCGTATCCTTGAAGGGGGCGATGGCGTCCACGCGCGGCAGATTGCCAGCCCTTGCCGGGGTCGGCTAGTGTCCTCGCCCGGTCCGCGCCCCCGGCGCACGGCGAGGCGCGACCGCCCTCTGCAAGATGCGAGACCCGACCGGGTCCCTGCTCGTCGACTCGAAAGGAGCGCGCTGGTGCTCACCCCGATCCGTTCCCTCTCACGCGCGGGCCTCGTGCTCCTGGCCCTGTGCGCCATCGGCGCGCACGCCTCGACCGCCCGCGCGCAGAGCGCCGCCTCCGATACCGCCAAGGCCGCCAAGCCCGCCAAGCCGCCCGAGAAGTCGTTCGAGGAGCAGAAGAAGCAGGACGGGCTCTGGGTCAAGCGCGGCAACTGGATCGGCGTGCGCGCCGGCTACGCCAAGCGCGGCGGCAGTACCTCGGGCGACGGCCTCGTGGGCTACGGCGTCAGCTATCAGCGCATGCTCACGCGGTCCTACAGCTTGAACGCCGCCGTGCAGCATGACGTGGTGGGGCACCTGGGCAACAGCTACGAGTACGACGTGCCCATGACGCTCGAGCTCCAGCGGCACTACCGCTGGTCGCCCAACCTGCGCCCGTTCCTGGGCCTCGGCGGCGGGTACCACTGGCGCAAGTTCTATCGCACGGGCAGCGACTACACCGGCGCGCCGGTGTCGGGCTGGCACGTGTCGTTCGGCGCCAACACGCCGCTCGACGACCGGCATGCGCTCGGCTTCGAGACGCGCATCGCGTTCGTGCCCGGCCGCGGCACCACCAATCCGGTGTTCGGCCCCGACGACGACCAGAGCACGCTGTGGAGCGCCAAGCTCACCTGGTCCATGGGCTACTGACGCCGCGCGATCGCGGCCGGCGCCCGTGATGCAGCCGCTCGATGCGGTGCGTGGGCAGGAGTGGGTGTGGTCGCGGCCGCGCATCCTGACGCGCCGCTGGGAGCTCAAGGCGGGCGATGCGCTGCTGGCCACGCTCGATTCGGTGGGCCTGTTGGGCGGCGGCGCGCTCGCGACCACGGCGAGCGGCGCGTGGCGCCTGCGACACGTGGGCATGCTGCGCGGTCGGCTCGAGGTGAGCGCCGACGGCGCCACCACGACCCTGGGCCAGTTCCGCCCCGGCTGGTTCGGCGCCGGCACGTTCGAGTGCAGCGCGCGACGGCTGCGCTGGCATCGCGATGACTTCCTCGGGCGCCGCTGGGAGTTCGTGGACGAGCACGAGCATCCGCTGGTGGCATTCGTGAGACGCCCCGCGTGGGTGCGTTCGACCACCGCCGTGCACGCCACCGACGCCGGCCACGCCTGCCCCGAACTGCCGTTGCTCGTGGTCCTCGGGTTCCAGTTGCTGCTCGTGATGCAGCGTCAGGCGCAGGCGGGGGTGTAGGGGGCTCAGCCCTCTCGCAACCGGTAGCCCACGCCGGGTTCGGTCACGATCCAGCGCGGCCGGTCGGGGTCGTGCTCGAGCTTCTTGCGCAACTGCGCCACGTACACGCGCACGTAGTGGTGCTGCGCGGCGTAGCCCGGGCCCCACACCTCGCGCAGCACCTGCTCGTGCGTGAGCACGCGTCCCGCGTGCTTGGCGAAGCAGGCCACCAGTCGGAACTCGATCGGCGTCAGTCTCACTTCGGCGCCTGCCACGGTCACGGTGCGGCGCGCCAGGTCGACGACGAGATCGTCCACCTCGAACACACTGGCGGCCTCGCCGTCCGTCACCCGTGCGCGGTGCCGCAGCGCCACGCGGATGCGCGCGAGCAGTTCGCCCATGGCGAACGGCTTGGTCACGTAGTCGTCGGCGCCCGCGTCGAGCGCGCGGATCTTGTCCTGCTCCTGCCCGCGTGCCGACAGGATGAGCACCGGCACCTGCGACCACTCGCGCAGTCGACGCACGACCTCGAATCCGTCCAGGTCGGGCAGGCCGAGGTCCAGTAGCACCAGGTCGGGAGCGCGCGTCGCGGCCTGGGAGAGCGCATCGGCGCCGGTCGTGGACTCGACCACGCGGTAGCCGCCAGTGGCCAGCCCCGCGCGCAGGAACCGCAGCACGGGCAGGTCGTCGTCCACCACGAGCAGAAGTGGGCCGTTCGGTGTGTTCATGCCACGTCCGGGCCTTCCTCATGCGTGCGTTCGATCGTGGGCGGCGTGCCCACGAGCGGCAGCTCGATGCGGAACACCGCTCCACCGCCCGGCCGCTCGTGCGCCGACACGTCACCGCCGTGCGCCTGCACGAGTCCGCGCGCGATGGTGAGGCCCAGGCCCGTGCCGCGCTGGTCGCGTGCGACGGCGCCCCGATAGAACTTCTCGAACACGCGAGCGGCTTCGCCGGGAGCCAGCCCGGGACCGCGGTCGGCGACCTCGACCACCAGCACTCCGGGTCCGCGCCGCAGCGTCACTTCGACCGGTGCCTCGGGCGCGGACAGCCGCAGCGCGTTCTCGAGCAGGTTGTGCAGCGCCTGGCCGAAGAGCACGTCATCGAGTGCCACCAGTGGCAGCCCGGGCTCGGCCGTCATCACCACGCGCCGACCGGGGTGGCTGCGTTCGAGCCGCTCGAGCACGCTGCCCACCACGTCCTGGACCACGTGCCACTCGCGGCGGATCGCGAGTGCGCCGGACTCGAGCCGCGTCATGTCGAGCAGTTCGCCCACCAGCCGGTTCAGTCGTTG
The DNA here is from genome assembly GCA_902826705.1 of uncultured bacterium. Taxonomy (GTDB): domain Bacteria; phylum Eisenbacteria; class RBG-16-71-46; order RBG-16-71-46; family RBG-16-71-46; genus CADEFY01. The sequence continues at coordinate 39,018 of CADEFY010000001.1, read as the reverse complement.
CCCCTCGTCCGCGATCGTGTCCGCGAGTTCGCGTCGCGTCTCCTCGCTCATGGCCGCGCCCGCGTCGCGCAGGCTGTGCCAGCGGTTGTCGCGGTAGACGTCGTAGG
>CADEFY010000001.1:2035-38901 GCA_902826705.1 uncultured bacterium | reverse complement strand
GGCAGGCCGGTGGCGGCGCCGGTGATCACGGCGAGCGGCGTGCGGAGGTCGTGCGACACCGAACTGAGCAGCGCGTTGCGTGCGCGCTCGGTCTCGGCATCGACGCGCGCGCCCTCGGCCTCGTCCGCCAGTTGCGTGCGCTCCAGCGCCACTGCGGTCTGGTCGGCGAACGCCTGCAGCAGCCGCGCGCGGTCGGGGGACGTGATCGCGATGGGAGCAGAGGGCCGCACCGAGAGCACGCCGATCGCCTCGCCCGAGCCGATCAGCGGAAGGTGCATGGCGGCGGCGGCGGGCAGCGTGTCGGTGCCGAGCCCCGCAGGCCGTGCATGATCGAACGCCCACTGCGCCACCCCCGCTTCGCGATCGGCGCCGCCGAGCAGGTCGGCGTCGCCTGCGGCCACCGAGAGCCGGCCGGTGGGCGAGGGGCGCAGGATCGCCGCACGGGCGCCGAACACCTCCCGCACGCGGCCGAGCGCCGAGTCGAGGATCGCCGGCATCGTGCGCCGGGCGCTCAGCTCGCGGCTCAGTTGGTAGAGCGCCGCGGTGCGGCGTTCGCGTTCGCGCGCGGTGAGCGCCTGGTCGCGCAGCCGGGCTGCGAGCGTTCCGATCACGATCGCCACCGCCAGCATGACGACGAAGGTGATCAGATACTGGGTATCCGAGACCGCGAACGTGAATCGCGGCGGCACGAAGTAGAAATCGAAGATCAGCACGCTCAACACGGCCGTGAGCGTGGCGGGCCCGCGGCCATGCGCAGCCGCCACCACCACGACACCCAGCAGATAGAGCATGGCGATGTTCGACAGCTCGATCGCCCCCACGAGCAGCGAGGCGAGCAGCGTCATCACGGTCACCACCGGCACGGCGCTCGCGTAGCCGCGCCACAGCCCCGGCTGCGACGGCGCGGGGGCTCGGGGCGCCGGCGTGTCCGACTCCTCGTCGAGTCCCGCCAGCACGTGCACATCGAGCTCGCCCGAGTCACGCAGCATCGTGGTGCCCAGCGAGCCCGGCAGCCACGCGCGCCAACCGCGGCGTCGCGGCTTGCCGAGCACGATGCGCGTGACATGGCGATCGCGCGCGAACGCGAGCAGCTCATCGCTCACGCGCAGCCCGGTCAGCATGCGGCTCTCGGCGCCCAGCTCCTCGGCCAGACCCATCACGTCCACGAGTGCCTCGCGCTGGCGGTTCGATTCGCGCACGGAACCCGGGGTCTCGACATGCGTCACGATCCACTCGGCCTTGAACGCCGCCGCCATGCGGCGCGCGGCACGCACCAGCCGCAGGCCGCTGTCGGCATCGCCCAGGCAGACCAGGATCCGCTCATGCACGGCCCATGGCGCCGCGATACCGGCGGCACGCCGGTACGACTCCATCTGCGCGTCCACACGCTGCGCGGTCTGGCGCAGCGCCAGCTCGCGCAGCGCGATCAGGTTGCCCTTGCGGAAGAAGTGCTCGGCGGCGCGATCGGCCTGCGCGCCGCGATACACCTTGCCTTCGCGCAGGCGCTGCAGCAGGTCATCGGGCGGAAGGTCGATCAGCTCCACTTCATCGGCGCGGTCGAGGATCGAGTCGGGCACGGTCTCGCGCACGGTGACACCGGTGACCTGGGCGACCACGTCCACCAGGCTCTCCACGTGCTGCACGTTGAGCGTGCTGTACACGTCGATGCCCGCCGCGAGCAGTTCCTCCACGTCCTGCCATCGCTTGCGGTGGCGCGCACCCGCCACGTTGCTGTGCGCAAGCTCGTCGACGAGCACGAGCTTGGGCCGGCGGCGCAGCGCGCCGTCGAGATCGAACTCCTCGATCGCGGTGCCGCGATGCGTGTGACTCGCACGTGGCAGCACCTCGAGCCCCTCGAGCAGTGCCGCGGTCTCGCTGCGGCCATGCGTCTCGACCACTCCGGCCACCACGTCGACGCCCGCCCGCCGGCGTTCGTGCGCCTCGATGAGCATGGCGTACGTCTTGCCCACGCCGGCGGTGGCGCCGAGGAAGAGCTTGAGCCGCGCACGCCCCGAGTGCTCGTCCTCGCGACGCACTCGCTCGAGCAACGCATCGGGATCGGGCCGCCGGGGATCGTCCATGCGGGTCAGAATAGCAGCGCCAGTCCCACGGCCGCGGTCCACTGCTCCTTCGCTCCGGCGAACACCGTGTGGTCCGAGCGGTCGTACCGCAGTTCGGGCCGGATCACGGCGTCGGGCAGCGTGCGGATGCCGAGCGTCGCAGTGAAGCTCGAGAGCGTCTGTCCCTCGAGCGCAGGGAACCCGAGCGCGCCCGAGGTGCGGGCGCCGTCGCGGTCCTCGAGCACGTCGGCGCGCAACGCCACGTCGATCCCCGTGCGGAGCGGCAGCACCAGCCACACGCCTGCGGCGCGCCAGCGCGCATCGAGTGCCGACTCGCGCCCCACATCGAGCTGCACCGTGGCGCGCACGGCGCCGACCGGCACGCTCGCGATCAGCTCGAGCCCGGAGCGGTGGCCGCCGACCGAGTCGGGCAGTTCGCGACCCGTGTAGCCGAGCAGCGCCACCGAACGCACCCCGTCGCTGCAGCCGACCCGGCCGAACAGCGTGCGGCCCGTGTTGTTGTCCGTGACCACATCCCAGCCGTTCGTGACGCGCGCTCGCGCCGACCAGCCTGCAGGACCCGTCCACGCGGCATCGAGCCCGAGTCCGGTGAAGTCCTCCACGAAGACGAACTGGTTCCCCACGGAGACGTGGGGGTTGAGCACGCTCTCGATGACCTCCTGGCCGAGCACGGTGGCCATCTTGCCCATGGACACCACGAGCCCCGCGCGGGGGAACCCCAGCGAGCCGTAGGCCTGGACGAGGTCGGCGTGGTCGCCCAGGTCGAGCCCCGCCGCGCGGATCGGCGTGGCGTGCTCGCCGGCCATGGCCTGCAGCACGAACCCCGTGCCGGGGCGGTCGGCGGGCAGCGCGCGCTCGGCGCGCACCATGGCGGCGTTCAGGGAGAATGCGTCGTGTCGCGGCAGGTACAGGTTGCCCACGATGCGGTGCTCCGCATCGCGGTCCGCGAACGCGTACGCGCCCTCGACCGCGCCGGTCACCACGATCGGCGGCCCCGGTTCGGCGTGTGCGAGTGCCGCGAGAGACAGTGCCGCCGCGACGGCGGCTGCGCTTCGCAGTCTGGCGTTCATCGCCCCTCCGCCTTCGCATCGAGCGCGAGGTTCAGCGCCAGGACATGCACACGCGGCTCGCCGAGCACCTGCAGCGTGCGCGGTGCGGTGTGGGCCGCGACCAGTTCGCGCACGATGTCCGGATCCATGCCGCGCGCCCGGGCCACGCGCGCCACCTGGTACTCGGCCGCGGCGGGCGTGATGTGGGGGTCGAGGCCGCTGGCCGAAGCGGTGACCAGATCCACGGGCACCGCGGCCGTGTTGCCGGGATCCGCCGCGCGCAGGGCCGAGACGCGCGACGTGACGGCCTCGAGCAGCGCGGGGTTGGACGGCCCCTGGTTGGAGCCGCTCGAAGCAGCGCCGTCGTATGGGACGCGTGCCGTGGCCGACGGCGGGCTCCAGAAGTGGGCCGGATCGGCGAACGACTGCCCGAGCAGCGCCGAGCCGACCACGTGGCCGTCCCGCACGATCAGGCTGCCATTGGCCGCGTGCGGCCACACGGACTGGGCGATGCCGGTCACGAGCAGGGGATAGAGCGCGCCCGTGAGCAGGGTGAGCACCACGAACAACCGCAACGCAGGACGCAGAGCCGCGAGCATGGGAATCTCCTAGGTGAGCCGCAACGCGACGAGCAGCATGTCGATCAGCTTGATGCCGGCGAACGGCACCAGCAGCCCGCCGAGGCCGTAGATGAGCAGGTGGTCGCGCAGCACCACCGCCGCGCCCACGGGTCGGTAGCGCACGCCGCGCAGTGCCAGCGGGATCAACGCCACGATGACCAGCGCGTTGAAGATCACCGCAGACAGGATCGCGCTCTGGGGCGTGGCGAGCTGCATCACGTTCAACGCGCCGAGCACCGGGAACGTGCTGGCGAATGCCGCCGGGATGATCGCGAAGTACTTCGCCACGTCATTCGTCACGCTGAACGTGGTGAGCGCGCCGCGCGTCATGAGCAACTGCTTGCCGGTCTCCACGATCTCGATGAGCTTGGTGGGGTTGGAATCCAGGTCGACCATGTTGCCGGCTTCTTTGGCGGCCTGAGTGCCCGAGTTCATGGCCACGGCCACGTCGGCCTGCGCCAGCGCCGGCGCGTCGTTGGTGCCATCGCCCGTCATGGCCACCAGCCGGCCACCCGCCTGGTGCTCGCGGATCAACGCCAGCTTGGCCTCAGGTGTGGCCTCAGCGAGGAAGTCGTCCACGCCCGCCTCGGCGGCGATCGCGGCCGCGGTGAGCGGGTTGTCCCCCGTGATCATGATCGTCTTGATGCCCATGCTGCGCATCTGTGCGAAGCGCTCGCGCATGCCGCCCTTGACGATGTCCTTGAGGTGGATCACGCCCAGCACGCGCGCGCCATCGGCCACCGCCAACGGCGTGCCGCCGCCGCGTGCGATGCTCTCGACGAGGTCGCGGACATCCGCGGGCAGATCGCCACCCTGTTCGCGCACATGCTCCGCGATGCGGTCTGCCGCGCCCTTTCGGATGCGGCGCGTGCCCATGTCCACACCGCTCATGCGCGTCTGCGCCGAGAACGGCACGAACACGGCGCCCAGCGCATGCAGATCGCGCTCACGCAGGCCGAACTGCTCCTTGGCCAGCACCACGATGCTGCGGCCTTCGGGCGTCTCGTCGGCGAGCGAGGCCAGCTGCGCGGCGTCCGCCATCTCCGCGGCGGTGACGCCGGCGGCCGGATGGAACGCCGTCGCCTGACGATTGCCCAGCGTGATGGTGCCGGTCTTGTCGAGCAGCAGCACGTCGATGTCGCCAGCCGCCTCCACGGCGCGACCCGACATCGCGACCACGTTGGCCTGCGTCATGCGGTCCATGCCGGCGATGCCGATCGCAGAGAGCAGCCCACCGATCGTGGTGGGGATCAGGCACACGAGCAGCGCGCTGAGCACGGTGACGGTGACCGGCTCCCCGGCGCCGGTGGCCCGAACCGCGTACTGCGAGAACGGCAGCAGCGTGGCGGTGGCGAGCAGGAAGACGATCGTCAGCGCCGCCAGCAGGATCGCGAGCGCGATCTCGTTGGGTGTCTTCTGGCGCTTGGCGCCCTCGACCATGCCGCTCATGCGGTCGAGGAACGTCTGGCCCGGGTCGGCCGTGACCCGCACCACCAGCCAGTCCGAGAGCACGCGCGTGCCGCCGGTGACCGCACTGCGGTCGCCGCCGCTCTCGCGGATCACCGGCGCGCTCTCGCCCGTGATGGCGCTCTCGTCCACCGATGCCACGCCCTCGATGATCTCCCCGTCGCTGGGCAGGACGTCGCCTGCATGCACGATGAAGACGTGCCCCTTGCGCAGCTCGGTCGAGGGCATCACCGAGATCGACAGATGGTCCTCGGGGTCGAGGAGTTGCTTGGCCATCACGTGGCCGCGTGCGCGACGCAGCGAGTCGGCTTGTGCCTTGCCGCGGCCCTCGGCCATGGCCTCGGCGAAGTTGGCGAACAGCACCGTGAACCACAGCCACACGGCGATCGCTGCCACGAACCCGAACGGCTCCTCGCCCTGGCCGCGCGCAGCGAGCACCGCCGTGAGCGAAGTGGTGATCGCACAGACGAACACCACGAACAGCACCGGGTTGCGCAGTTGGTGCCGTGGATCGAGCTTACGGAACGCGTCGATCAGCGCGCGGCGCACGATCGCGCCGTCGAACATCGGCCGGGCGCTCATCGTGCACCCTGCAGCTGGAGGTGCTCCACGATCGGCCCGAGCGCGAGCGCGGGCACGAACGTGAGCGCCCCGACCACGAGCACCACACCCACGAGCATGGCCACGAACAGCGGGGTGTGCGTGGGCAGCGTGCCCGCGCCGGGCGCGACACGCGGCTTGCGCGCGAGCGCGCCCGCCAGTGCCAGCACCGCCACGGCCAGCGCGTACCGGCCGAAGAACATGGCGATGCCGAGCAGCGGATCGTAGAACGGCGTGGCGGCGCCGAGCCCGGCGAACGCACTGCCGTTGTTGTTGGCCGCGGACGAGAGCGCATACAGGATCTCGCTGAACCCATGCACGCCGGGGTTGCCGAGCGTGGCGGTGCCGGCCGGGACACTCACCGCGAGGGCGGTGCCGAGCAGCACCAGCGCCGGGGGGATCAGGACCACCAGCGATGCCATCTTCATCTCGAATGCCTCGATCTTCTTGCCGAGATACTCCGGCGTGCGACCCACCATGAGTCCGGCCATGAACACGGTGAGGATCGCGAACACCAGCATGCCGTAGAGCCCCGAGCCCACGCCGCCGAACACGACCTCGCCCAACTGGATCAGCGCCATCGGCGCGAGTCCGCCGAGCGGCGAGAACGAGTCGTGCATGGAGTTGACCGAGCCGTTCGACGCGGCCGTGGTCGCGGTGGCCCACAGCGCCGACTGCACGATGCCGAAACGCGTCTCCTTGCCCTCGGTGTTGCCGCCGGGCTGCGATTCGGACGCCTGCGCGTCGACGCCGAGCGCGTGCAGCGCCGGGCGCGGCTGCGACTCGGCCCACAGCGTGACCCCGAGGAACGCCACGAACAGCACGGCCATGGCCACGAACACCGCCCAGCCCTGGCGGGGATCACCCACCATGCGGCCGAACGTGAAGCACAGCGCGGCGGGGATCAGCAGGATCGCGAGCAGCTCGAGCAGGTTGCTGAACGGCGTGGGGTTCTCGAGCGGGTGCGCGGAGTTGACGTTGTAGTAGCCGCCGCCGTTCGTGCCGAGCTGCTTGATGGCCACCTGCGAGGCGACCGGCCCCACCACGATCTGCTGCTGCGTCACCGGGGAGCCGTCGGACGCGGTGGCCGGCTCGAGCACCGTGGCTGCGACCGGCGCGCGGAAGCTCTGCGGCACGCCCTGACTGACGAGCATGACCGCCAGCACGAGGGACAATGGGAGCAGCACATGCACGGTGCTGCGCACGAGGTCGGCCCAGAAGTTGCCCACCGTGTCCGCCGAGCGCCGCGACAGCGCGCGGATGAGCGCGGCGAGCACGGCGATGCCGGTGGCCGCCGAGACGAAGTTCTGCACGGTCAGCCCGAGCATCTGGGTGAGCATGCTCATGGTGGTCTCGCCACCGTAGCCCTGCCAGTTGGTGTTGCTCGCGAAACTCACCGCCGTGTTGAACGCCGAGTGGTCGCTGACGGCGCCGAGACGCTGCGGGTTCAGCGGCAGCGCGCCTTGCAGGCGCTGCATCGCGTACACGACCACCAGGCCGATCGCGTTGAACGCGAGCATCGCGAGCGCGTAGGCCTTCCAGCCCATCTCGCGCGCGGGGTCCACGCCGGCCGCGCGATAGCACAGCCGCTCGACTCCGCCGAGCAGCGGCGTGAGCGCATGGCGCCGACCCTCGAGCACCTGCGCGATGAACGCGCCGAGCGGCAGCGCGATCGCGAGCAGCACCGCGAGGTAGAACAGGACCTGGACCCAGTCATGTGCGTTCATTCGAATCGCTCCGGGTGGAGCAATGCCACCCCCAGATAGAGAAGCAAAAGCACTGCGACGACTGCACCGATGCCATGCAGCACGGTCCCGCCCCCTCTCACTGCAGCCGCTCGCACACGCGCACGAACAGCCGCGCGAGCGCGAAGCACACCACGATCAGCAGCACCCAGATCACGTCCGCCACGACGACCTCCTCGGCCCGCCATCGGGCCCACACCCATCAGACGGCACGGGGGCATCAGGGGGGTGCAAGGAGGGAGCGGACCGGCATCAAGCGGGCATCAAGAGGGGGCGGCAGCGGGCAGGGCGCGGAGCACCCGTCGTCGCTTCGCCCACACGGGTGTCACGCGCTGGGCGCGGAGGGAGCGCACAAGCCGCGGCGTGGCGCGTCGAGCGCCCCCGGCACGCCACCTGCTCAGGCCATCGCACCCCGCACCCTCCGCCCCCGCTGTGAGGTGCTCGCCGTGCGTGTCGCTCTCGTCCTCCTCGTCGTGGTCTCCCTGCTGGCGCCGCCCCGTGCCGTCCGCGCGCAGTGCTTCGCCTGTGGCCCTGGCCTGCGCTGTCTCAGCACCAACCAGCCCGTGGCGCGCGCATGCCTCGAGCTGCCGCCCGGGGTGTGCCTGCTCACCGGCGCGTGTTCGGGCGGGGGCGGCGGCCGGTTCATCGACAGCATGGGCGAGTCGGTGGTGGGCCTCACGCTCATCGAGCCCAGTGGCAGCGTCACGCCGCCGCCGCGTGCGCTGCCGCGCGTGGGCCGCGCGCTCGTGGGGCGCGAGGCGGCGAGGGCGCTGCGCGAGCGCATGGCCCCCACCGCACCCGACGGTGACGTGGTCTTCGGCACGCTCGTGCATGGCGCGGTCGGGGCCACGCTCGTGTTCAAGTCACCTCAGGGCGACGGCTTCAGCGTGCGGCGCGATCGCGAGGGCCCGCTGGGCGCGCGGCTCACCGTGCGCCAGCTCGAGCACGGCCGTCCGGAGCGTGTGCTGGCCAGTGACCGCATGGGGGACGAGGACCTGTTGATCGTGCCCGTGCGATTCGACGGCCGCGTGCGCGTGGTGGCGCTGCAGGCGCTGCGGCTCTCGCCGGCGGATCGCGATCGGCAGCTCGAACCGCTGCGCGCCGCGCTCGCCGAGCTGCCGTCACCCGGCGCCGAGCTTCCGTTCGAGGCCGAGGTCATCGACGACTAGACGCCGGCCGCTCGCGTCAGCGCCTCCCCGCGGGGCGCTGGCGCGAGCGGCTGGCGCGGTCCCGCTGCACGAAGCGCAGGCCCTCGAGCGTCACGAACAGCACCACCCCGAGCACGGTCACGAGCAGCACCGACCACGTGCGCGGCAGCGCATCGAGCAGCACCGCCACCACCGCGAACACGGCCGACAGCGCCCACAGGGCGTACACCGCACCGCGGTGCGACAACCCCGCAGCGAGCAGCCGGTGATGCAGGTGGTCGCGGTCGCCGCGGAACACATGCGCGCCACTCACCGCGCGGCGCACGAACGCGAACGCGCTGTCGAACAGCGGGATCCCCAGCGCCACCAGCGGCAGCAGCAGCGTGACGGCGGCCGAGCCCTTGCGGTTCTCGAGCAGGCTCACCGCGGCCAGCGCGAGCCCCAGGAACTGGCTGCCGGTATCGCCCATGAACACCTTGGCGGGCGGGTGGTTCCAGACCAGGAACCCCGCGCAGCCGCCCGAGATCAGCGCGGTCAGGAACATCACATAGAAGTCGCCGTGCGAGCGCGACACCCACCACAGCGATGCACACGCGATGATCACGACGCCGGCGGCGAGCCCGTCGAGCCCGTCGATCAGGTTGATGGCGTTGGTGATCGCGAGCACCCATAGCACGGTGAGCGGCACGTTCCACGCGCCCGACGGGATCGCGGGGCCGAACGGATTGGTCAGCACGGGCACGCCGTAGCCGAACGCCACGAGCGTCAGCGCCGCGCACGCCTGCAGCGCCAGCTTGACCCAGGGGCTCACGCTCCAGCGGTCGTCGGCCATGCCGAGCGCCAGCACCGGGATCGCCGCGCACGTGAACCCGACGAGCGGCCGCGGATCGAACAACTGCGCCGGTCCCGGCAGCAGTCGTGCGATCCATGCCACGGCGATCACCGCCACGGCGATCGCCAGGCCGCCGAAGCGCGGCATGGGCGCGGTGTGCACGCGTCGCGGCCCCGGCAGGTCCACCGCCCCCACGCGCAGCGCGAGCGCACGCACGACCGGCGTGAGCGCGCATGCCAGCAACGCGGCGGCGAGCGCGAGCTGCAGCGAGACCGGCATCAGCGCTTCCTCGCGTTGGCCGCCAGCATGAGCCGCGCGCGCATCATGATGAATCGGGCGCCCAGCCACTCGAGCAGCGGATGCGACGGGTGGTGCTTGCGGAAGTAGTGGATCATGCCGCGGTGGCGTTCGAGGATCACGCGTTCGGAGACATGGCCCTTGCTGGCGCCGATCGCGTGCACCACCTGCGCCTGCGGCACGTAGTCCACGCTCCAGCCGGCCAGCGTGAACCGCCGGCACCAGTCCACGTCCTCGTTGAACATGAAGAACGCCTCGTCCATGCCGCCCACCTGGGTCACGGCCTCGCGCCGCACGCACATCGCCGCACCCGAGACCCAGTCCACCGAGCGGGGGCTGGCATGGTCCCAGTCGGAGAGCAGATAGCGCCGCGACCAAGGATTGCCCGGCCAGACCCTCGTGAGCAGCGAGTAGCGGTTGAAGAGGAACGTGAGGGCGGTGGGGTAGCTGCGCGCACTCCACTCCACGGTGCCGTCGGGATTGCGGATCTGCGGCGCGGACACGGCCGAGCGCGGGTGCGCCTCGAGCCATGCCACGAGCGCCGCGAGTGCGCCGGGCTGCACGACGCAGTCGGGGTTGAGCACGAGCACTGCGCGGCCGCTCGAAGCGGCGAGGCCGCGATTGACCGCCTTGGCGTAGCCCAGGTTGCCGCCGGTCTCGATCACGCGCACGCCGGGCGCCTCGTGGCGCACGAGATCGGCCGTCCCGTCGTCGGATGCGTTGTCGAGCACCAGCACCTCGGTCTCGAGTGCGCCCCGGTCGGCGGCGATCGACTTCAGGCAGGCCAGGATGTGGTCGCGTGAGCGATAGGTGACGACGAGGACGGAGAGGTGCATGCGGCCATCGAGTCTAGCCTGATCGCGCGCAACGCCGCCTGACCGCGAGCGGCTCGCCGGATATGACGAAGCCGGATGGGACGGAAGGTCGGTCCGTCGGCACCCGGCTGTCGTCGAGAGTGGAGCGCGGTTGCGAGGTCACGAGCCTCTCCCCACGATTCTCTCCGGGCCCGATCGCTCTGCAGGCCGCGCTCCGTCATCCATTGTCCGTGAGCCCGCGGCGATGGCGCAACCGCAGAAAGCAGTGCCGGATGCGGATCTCACGGGTTCTGGACGCCTCCGGCGGGCGGGGGCAGCGCCTCCCGGCCCTCGAACTCCAGCCGCCGGCCGAGCGCCTCCTCGAGCCAGGCGGTCAGCCGCGCCGCGTGGCTGCCCAGCCAGAACCACTGGCCGCAGGCCGGGCAGTGGGCGAGCGGCCGGCCCGAGCGGACCACGCGCCCCGGCACCTCGCCGTGCGCCTCGAACGCCGAACGCCGCGCCAGGGCGCCGTTGCAGCGCGAGCAGCGCGAGAACGGCGGCCCCGCGGCGGGCCCCAGGCCCGCCAGCCGGCGCACGTCCTCGGCCAGGGCGCCACTGGCGGTGTGCACCGGCACGTCGCGCCAGCGGCGCGGGCGTCGCCGGCTGCGGGTGATCACGGTGCGACCCGAGCGTTCGGCATGGTCGAACAGCTCCTCCAGCCGTGCCCCGCCGAGGGTCTCGACATCATGGCCCAGCACGCGCAGGCGCCGCGCCAGCGCATCGAGCGAGCGGTCCGTGACGAGGCGGAGGGCGGGGAGGGGGGCCGGGTCCATGCGCCGTCACGCTACCGGGGCCGCCGGGCGGCGGCCAGTCCGCCCCGAGACCTGAGCTTGTCCGTTGCATGACAACGACTTGGCGCACCGCTCCCGTCGCAGGGCGGCCCGCGCCGGCCACTCGGCTGTTGACGCCCCCGCGCCCGGCTCCCAAGCTGCCGGCCATGACAGGTCCTCTCCGGGGTCCCGGGCCACCGCCCGCCGCCCCCGAGTTCGCGACGCTCGCGCTGGACCGCCGCCGGTTCCTCGTGCTCCTGGGCGGCGCGGCGGCCTGGACCACGCTCTCGCCCACGCTCGGCTGGGCCCAGCGGCTCGACCGCGTGCCGCTGCAGTCGTGGACGCTGCCCGAGTCCACGCCCGCGAGCGCGATCGAGCAGACGCGTGCGCTGATCGCCGCGGCGATCCTGGCGCCCAGTCACTGGAACGCCCAGCCGTGGCGGTTCGAGCTCGACGGCGACGTGCTGCGCGTGGTGCTCGACGCCGCACGCACGCTGCCGGCCTCCGACCCCGACCAGCGCCTGGCGCACGTCTCGCTCGGCGCGGCGCTCGAGAACCTGCTCGTCGCCGCGCGCGCCTGGGGGCTGCAGCCCGTGGCGCAGCACCTGCCGTGGGGCCTGAGCGAGCGCCGCGGCGCGCCGCTCGTGGCGGCCACGGTGCGCTGGCACGCGGGTGGGGCGCGCCGCGACCGCGTGTTGTTCGGAGCCCTGGCCGAGCGCCGCAGCAACCCGCGGGAGTTCGAGGGCCGGGCGATCCAACCGCAGAGCCGCGCGCAGATGCTGGCGCAGGTGTTCGAGGGCGTCGGCATCCGCTGGATCGACGACCGCACCGCGATCCGCCGCGTGGCCGACCTGTGCCACGAGGCGAGCCTCGCCACCTCGGCCGACCGCCGCATCGCCGAGGAGCGCGCGCGCTGGATGCGCGGCGACGACGGCGACGCGCGCCGTCGCGGCGACGGCGTGGCGCTGGAGCGCCTCGGCGTGGATGGGGTGGCGCGCTGGCTCGCCGGGCGCTCGCAGCGCCCCGGCGCGTGGCTGCATGGCTGGGCCGCCTCGAGCGTGGCGCGCGAGGTGCGCGAACGCGTGCGGTCCTCGGGCGCGCTGCTGCTGATCACCACGCGGCCGCGCGAAGGCGACGCGCGCTGGTTGCTCGCTGGCCAGAGTTACGAACGGCTCGCGCTCAAGGCCGCCACGCTCGGCATCGCGCAGCAGCCGCTGACCGGCCCCATCGAGTCCGCGCGGCACCGCGAGGCGCTGCTCGCGCGCTTCGGCGCCACCGCCGATGAGGAACCCGTACTGCTCGTGCGGCTGGGCCACGCCAAGCCCGTCGATCCCACGCCGCGCCGCGCGCTGGCGCTGGTGAGCACGTACCGCAACAGCTAGTCGCGGAGTCCGCCGCTCCCACAGACACGACCGGCAGAGCCACCATCGCTCCGCCGGAAGGGTGTCGCCGGGCGCCTGCATCAAGGGAGAGGGCCATCGGTCACGTCCACCGCCAGAGACACTACGCGGCGCGCGTTACGGCGAGATCACCGGCAGGCATCCGCCGAGTGAGAACCGCCCCCGCCCCCCCATCCTCATGAGCCCAGCACAGCCGGAGCGAGACTCGAGCGGGGAGGCTGCCTGCGTGTACGTGGCCTCAGTGCCGGGCGGGTGTGGAGCGAGGGATGGCGGAGAAGCCCCGTCGCAGGAGGACTGCTGACAGGAGGTCAGCAGTCCGACGCTGAGGCCACGTACACGCAGGCAGCCTCCCCGCGAACCCAGTCATCGCGGAGGGAAGCAGAAGCCTCAGCTCCCCGAGACCGTCATCTCCGAGATCGACAACGAAGGCGACGCCACAGCCCCCCGCCACTCCAGATCGTCCCCCACCGCCACGATGTCCCGCAGCATCTGCAGCGAGTTCCCCGCCACCGTCACGCCATCCACCGGATGGACGCGCTCGCCCTTCTCGATCCACATGCCCTGCGCCTGGAACGAGTAGTCCCCGGTCACCGGGTTGAACCCGAACGAGCCCGAGTCGTCGTAGTAGAACCCGCGATCGATGCGCGCGATCAGCTCGCTCACCGGCGTGGCGCCGCGCGCGATGCAGAGGTTGTGGTAGCCGATCCCCGGCGTGGAGGCGAACCCGCGCGACCCGTTGCCCGTGCTGCGCGTGCCCAGGCGCCTCGCGTGGTAGTGGTCGTGCGCGAATCCCCGGAACACGCCCGCATCCACGAGCACGTTGCGACGCGTGGGCACGCCCTCGCCGTCGTAGGGCGAACTGCCGAGCCCGCGCACCAGCCGGCCATCGTCCACGATGTTCACCAGGTTCGAGGCCACCAGCGTGCCCTCGCGGCCCTCGAGCCACGAGCGCTTCTGCACCAGCGCGTCCGCCGTCATCGCGTCGTACATCTCGGCCAGCCACGAGGCCGCGATGTCGGGGTGCATCACCACCGGCACGCGCGCCGTGGGCACCGTGCGCGCGCCGACGCGGGCCACCGCGCGCCGCGCGGCTTCGCGCGCGATCGACTCCATGGTCGGCAGATCGGCCAGATGCCGGCGCGCCATGCCATGCACGCCGGTCTGCTGCTTCACGCCGTCCTCGGCCAGCGCCACCACCCATGCGCTCACACTCGTGCCCTGCCATGCGCGCGCCAGCCCGTGCGAGTTGGCGATCGCGAACGTGCCCTGCGCGCTCGAGACCGCCGAGCCGGCGCTGCGCGTGACGCGCGCGTCGTGCGCGAGCGCGATGCGCTCGAGTTCGAGCGCCATGGCGATCTTGCGCTCGACGTCAAGATCGGCGGCCGCGGGGTCGAACAGGTCCAGATCGTCCGCTGGCGACTCGCCCGCCTCGGCCGGCGTGGGCGCACCGCGCGCTTCGTCGGGTGTGGCGAAGCGCGCCAGCGCCACCGCGCGCGCCGCGAGGTCGGCCAGCCCCTCGCGGCTCGTGTCCGTGCCGCTCGCGAACCCGACCGCGCCGCCCACGATCGCACGCACGCCGATCCCCAGCGTGCCGCTCTGCTTGAGGCTCTCGATGCCGCCGCCATGCACGCGCACGGTGAACGCGCGCGAGCCCTCGGCGCAGGCGTCCGCCACCTCGGCGCCGGCGGCGCGTGCGAGCGCCACGGCCTGCTCGGTGAGCGACTGCAGCTCGGCCGGAGTCGGGCGGGCGCTCATCCGACCGCCGTGCCGCCGACCGTGATGCCGGAGAAGCGCAGCGTCGGCTGCCCCACGCCGACCGGCTTCCACTGGCCGTCCTTGCCGCACGAGCCGGTGGTGCCATCGATCGCCAGGTCGGAGCCGATGCCGTCGATGTAGAGCATCGCGTCGTTGCCGTTGCCCGCCAGGGTGGCGTTGCGCACCGGGTGCGTGAGGCGGCCGTGCTCGATCTGCCAGGCCTCGGTCACCTGGAACGAGAAGTTGCCATCGGCCGGATTGACCGAGCCGCCGCCCAACTTCTTGCAGAAGAGACCCCGCGGCACCGAGGCGATCAGCGCCTCGGGGCTGTCGGTCCCGGGTTCGATCCACGTGTTGGTCATGCGGCAGAGCGGGTAGTCGCGATAGCTCGCGCGGCGGCCGTTGCCCGTGGGCGTGTGGCCGGTCAGTCGCGCGTTGAGCAGGTCCCACAGATAGCCCACGAGCACGCCGTCCTCCACGAGCACGGTGCGCTGCGACGGCGTGCCCTCGTCGTCCACGCGGTACGAGCCGCGTGAGTACGGCACGCGTCCCGAGTCCACGATCGTCACGCCCTTGGCCGCCACCTGCTGGCCGAGCTGGGAGGCGCGGATCGAGCTGCCTTTGCGGATCGTGTCGCCCTCCATGCTGTGACCGAAGCACTCGTGCACCATGACGCCGCCCCAGCCGTTGCACACCACCACGGGGTAGCGGCCGCCCTCGGGCTCGCGCGCCGAAAGCAGCAGCACCGCGCTCGCCGCCGCCTCGGCGGCCACGGCCTCGGGAGTGCGCTCGCTCGTGAAGTGCGCCGACTCCACCGAACCGCCGGCCGCCGCGAAGCCCTCCTGGCGCTCGTCGCCCTCGAGGGCGAGCGCGCTCACCACCAGCCGCGACAGGTCGGCACGGTCCTCCGCCCACAGGCCGTCGCTGTTGGCGATCACGAACTGCCGCGCCGTGGTGGCGAAGGACACGGACACCTCGGCGATGCGCGCATCGTGCGCGCGCGCGGCGTGGTCGGCGCGGCGCACCAGATCCAGCTTGGCCGTCTCATCGAACGATCGGGCCGCGGAGGCATGCAGCGTGAACGGCGCCGCGGCATCGGCCACGCGGAAGGGTGGCGGCGGGCCGGCGGGCGAGGCCTGCGCGTCGCGTGCGATGCGCGCGGCCACCTGCGCCGCCTCGCGCAACGCCGCGGGCGCGAACCCGTCGGCGTAGGCGTACCCGGTCTGGTCGCCGCGGATCGCACGCACGCCCACGCCCTGCAGCACCGAGTACGTGCCCTGCTCGATCCGGCCCTCTTCGAGCGAGAACGACGTGAGGACCGCATGCTCGCCGTAGACGTCGGCGAACTCGGCGCCGTTGGCGCGGGCCAGGGCGATCAGCTCGGCCGCCAGTTCGCGAGGCAGCGAGCGGGAGAGCAGCGAGTCGGTGGCGTCTTCGGAGGGCATGGGCTCCTGCGGGGTGCGGGGGGACGGCTCTCCGGCAACCTACGCGCACGCTCGCGGCTTCGCCAGCGCGACCATGACGCGCGCGGCGTGCGTCGGTATCCTGCCAGCATGAAGCTCGACCGAGTGGTGCTCTTCGTCGCGTTGCTGCTCGCCGTGTTCGGCGGGCCGTGGCTGGTGCGGCAGCTGCGCACGCTGCCGCAGGCGCATCATCTCGCGGCGCGTTCGGACCAGCGCATCGTCACGATCGCGGTGACCGGCATGCAGTGCGAGTCCTGCGAGAACGGCATCGCAGGGGAGCTGGCCGCCGTGCCCGGCGTGGCCGCCACCGAGGTGCGCAGATCCATGCAGCGCGCCTACGTGGTGGTGGACCGCAGCGTGCCGGACTCTGCGCTCGTGTCCGCGATCGAGATGGCGGGGGAGGAGTTCACGGCGGAGGTGGTGCAGAAGTAGCCGCTCGACCTCACTCCCGTGGCGGGCCGATCAGCGCCCAGGGGTCCCGCAGGAACCGGCCGCCGAGCTTGCGCGCGAGCCGCAGTGCTTCCACGAGCGGCACGTTGTGCGCTCGCAGCGCCAGCGCCAGCGCGCACAGGAAGCTCACGGACAGGTTGAGCACGAAGATCGTCGCGATCCCGAGCGCTGCCCATGCGATCTCGCCCCACGGCAGCGTCTCCGCCGCCAGCCCCGAGGCGGCGAATGCGAGGGTGCCGGTGGACAGTGTCACGTGTCGCACGTCGAGCGGCAGTCCGAGGATGCGGCCGAGCGCGGGCGTCAGTCCGAGCAGCAGCCCCAGGGCCACGCTGCCGCCCCACGACGACGCGTGGGCGCCGAGCGCCGCGCCCCAGCGCCGCAGGCGCTCGCGCCCGAGTCGCGCGCCGGCGGGGTGCTGCGCGATCGCCTCGGGGAGCCGATGCGCCACGGCCCAGTTCTCGAACCATCCGCCGATCAGTCCCGAGATCCAGAGGATCACACCCGTCAGCGCGGCGAAGAGCACGGTGCCGCTCGCGAGCGGGTGCAGGTCGTGCAGCACATGGTGCGCCTTGTCGGCGTCGATGAGCGTGCGGTGCAGCGTGAGCCGCAGCAGCGCGTCCAACGCCAACGCGCCCGCCGTCACCGCCGCGATGTTGCCGAGCGCTGCGGCGAGCTGCGTGCGCACGGTGTCGGCCACGTGGTCGGCGAGCGAGTCGAGTCGCTGACGGCCGCCGGTGCCGCTCACGATCGCGGCGAGCCGCGCGCCCGTCATGGCGGGTTGCTTGGTGGCGAGCGCGAAGTGCAGGGCGAGCAGGAACAGGAAGCTCGCCGCGTAGTTCAGCCCGGCGAGCAGCCCTTCGGGCAACGGCGCCAGTCCCAGCCGCGGGATCTGCAGTTTGAGCGCCGCGGTGACCACGGTCACGATCCCGCCACCCAGCGCTGCGCGCCACATGGTCAAGTACTCCGTGCGGTCGCGGGCGATGTAGTGCTCGCCAGTGCTGCCGTGGCGCTCCACGATGCGGCGCGCCAGCAGCCGCAGGTCATCCACCACGAGCTGCCTCAGGCTTGCGCCCGCATGCAGTCCATCCACCACCTGCGTGAGCAGCGCGTGCGCGCGGGCGGGGGCGTGCTCCGGCGGTGCCGCGAGCGCGGCTGCCAGCGCCTCGGTGCGATCGAGGCCGCGCCGCAGCGACTCGAGCGCGTG
The DNA here is from genome assembly GCA_902826705.1 of uncultured bacterium. GTDB lineage: Bacteria > Eisenbacteria > RBG-16-71-46 > RBG-16-71-46 > RBG-16-71-46 > CADEFY01. The sequence continues at coordinate 21,166 of CADEFY010000001.1, read as the reverse complement.
CACGATCGCCACGGTGATGCCCGTGTCCTCCAGCCGGCGGCGGATCGCGTCGACCTCGGCGCGGCAGGCGGCGAGCGTCGACTCGAGCTCGAGCATCGCGGCCGGGTCGGCCAGGCTGGCCTCGGCCGCGCGTGACAGCCGCAGGAACGGCGAGTGCTGCAGCGCCACGGTGGGGGCGAGCCGCCAGAGACTCGGCGCCAACCCGGCAGCCGAGACGCGCGTCGCCGCCAGCACGAGCGCCGTGGCGGCCTCGGCGCGCAGCGGTGCCCACGGATGCGCGGCCTCGCCCGGCGCGATCACGGCGGCGAGGCGCGCGAACCATGCCGGCGGCAGCTCGCGCAGCCACGTGGCCGCGGCGAGATCGGGGTGCAGCCGCAGCAGCAATGCGCCGGCATCATGGTCCTCGCGCGGTCGCGGCAGCGCGCGTACCACCGCGCGATGCACCAGCTCGCCCACGAACCCGCGCCCCTCGTCATCCCCCGAGGCGGCGAGCGTGGCCGCCGTGTCGGTCTCGTCGACCAGTTCACGCAGCGCGGTTCGAACCGAGTCCCGAAGCGCCGGCGAGGCCTCGAGCACGCGGATGAAGCACGCGGCTCGCTGGAGCCGCGGGTTGCTCTCGCCGGGCCCGAACGACCGCCCGGCCGGCAGGGGCAGCCCGCTCTCGCGCCCGCGCAGCCACGCCGCGCACGCCGCCAATGCGTCGGCACGCGCGCCGGCATCGCGCGCGGCGTCGAGCGCGGCGAGTCGCGTGGCCAGCATGCGGAGCGATCCGCCGGTGTCGGCATCGGGAGGCAGCACGTCTCGAAGGGATGCGCGCGTGTCGATCACGGCCCGGGGGTCGAGTGGGTCCATCCCCGCACCGTAGGCGACCGCCCGCTCGCGGTCACGCGCAGCGACGCATTCGGCAGCCCCATGGGTGCGGGGTATCCTGCGGGCATGTCGACTCACGTGCACAGGCATCAGGGGCATCACGGCAACGGCGCCACGCCGGTCGCCGCGCCGCCCGAGCATCTGCCCGTCGTTCCCGAGGGCGAGGGCTGTCTCGAGCTGCTCGCCGACCGACTGCGCGAGGAGCCCGGCGTGGTCGCCGTGGAGGCCGACTTCCGAGGAAGCACGCTCACCGTGCGCTACCGGCCCACGGACCTCACGCCCGAGGCGCTCAACGTGCTGGCCGACGACATCGCCGCCGTCTTCGCGCAGCGCGTGACGGCGTGCGAGAAGCGGGAGGCCGTGGACGCGTGCTCGGAGTGCGCGCTGCGCATGGGCCGGCTGCACCCCGAGGACCTGGCCGAGTTCGCCGCCAGCGCCACGCCCGGCCGCGTGCGGCTCGCGCGGCGCGGCGCCGCGGACGACGCGGTCGAGGTCGTCCGGCCGCTCGGCGACAAGCCGTGGGGTGCGCGCATGACCCCGGCCGAGCAGGAGCAGCGCTCCGAGGGCCGCAGCATGGCGATCCTCACAGTGCTCTGCCTCGCCGGACTGATCGCCGGCACGGCGATCGAGTGGGCGCGCGGCCCCGGCTGGCTCGCGTCCACGCTGCTCGTGGGCTCGGCGGTCGCGGGCGGCTGGTTCACGGCGCGCAGCACGCTCGCAGCGCTCGCCCAGCGGCGCTTCGACGTCAACCTGCTCATGCTGCTGGCCGCGATCGGCGCCACGGCGATCGGCTACGTGCACGAAGCCGCGGTGCTCATGTTCCTGTTCTCGCTCAGCAACACGCTCGAGGTCTACACCATGGGCCGCACGCGACGCGCATTGCACGCGCTGCTCGAGCTGCGGCCGCAGCGCGCGCTGGTGCGGCGGGGCAGCGCCGAGCTCGAAGTCGACGCCGAGGCGGTGCGCGTGGGCGAGACCGTGATCATCAAGCCGGGCGAGGCAGTCCCGGTGGACGGCACCGTCACGCTGGGCACGTCGCTGGTGGACCAGTCGAGCCTCACGGGGGAATCGGTGCCGGTCACGAAGGCCGCGGGCGACAAGCTCTTCGCCGGCACGCTCAATCAGCAGGGCGCGCTCGAGATGATCGCCACGCGCATCGCCGCCAACAGCGCGCTCGCACGCATCGTGGCACTGGTGCAGGAGGCTCAGGAGCAGAAGTCGCAGACCGAGGAGATGGCCGAGTGGGTGGGCCGCTACTACACCATCGCGGTGATGGTCGTGGCTGGACTCATGCTGCTCGTGCCGCCGCTGCTCATGGGGCACGCGTGGATCGACTCGCTCTATCGCGCCATGACGCTGCTCGTGGTGGCCTCGCCCTGTGCGCTGGTGATCGCCACGCCTGCCACGGTGCTGTCGGCGATCGCGAACGCGGCGCGCAACGGCATCCTGTTCAAGGGAGGCCGCCACCTGGAGGCGCTTGGGCGTGTGAAGGTGATCGCGTTCGACAAGACGGGCACGCTGACGCACGGCCGCTTCGAGGTCACCGACCTCGTGGCGCTCGGCGACTGGGACACGCGCGAGCTGCTGCGCGTGGCCGCGGCCGCCGAGAAGCGCTCGCCGCACCCGCTCGCGCAGGCCGTGGGGCGCGCGGGGGAGGCGCGGGGCGTGGCGGTGGTGCAGGCTGAGCCGCTGCAGAACATCCTGGGCAAGGGGCTCGGGGCCATGCAGGCGGGGGAGGCGATCGAGGTGGGCACGCCCGAGCTGTTCCCGCGGCACGGCCGCCCCGCGCCCGCCGAGGCCCTCGCACGCGTGGAGGCGGCCAGTCACGATGCGCACACGGCGATGATCGTGCACCACCGCGGCCGCTGGGGCGTGATCGCCGCCGCCGACCAGTTGCGGCCTGCGGCGCCCGGCGTGGTGGCTCGACTGCGCGAAGCCGGCATCCGCCGCGTGGCGCTGCTCTCGGGCGACAACGTGCGCACCGTGCAGTCGATCGCCGCGCGCACCGGCGTGGACGAGTCCCACGGAGCCCTCCTGCCCGAGGACAAGGTGCGCGTGATCGCCGACATCGAGCAGCGTGCCGGCCGCGCGGCCATGATCGGCGACGGCGTCAACGACGCACCGGCCCTGGCGCGGGCGAGCGTGGGCATCGCGATGGGCGGCATCGGCAGCGATGCCGCCATGGAGAGCGCCGACGTCGTGTTGATGGGCGATGATCTGAACGGCCTGCCCTATGCGCTGCGGCTGGCGCAGCGCTCGCGGGCGGTGGTGACGCAGAACCTCGTGATCGCGACCGGCGTGATGGCCGTGCTGGTCGCGTGGGTGTTCCTGGGGCAGCACACGCCGTGGGGTGCGCTCAAGCTGCCGGTGGCGGTTTCGGGCCATGAGGGCTCCACCGTGCTCGTGATCCTCAACGGCCTGCGGCTGCTCGTGGGCAAGCGGGAGGCCGTGTGATCGTCCGCTGGCTCGTCGGCGTGTTCGCCCTGTCCCTGCTCGGCGCCTGTGCCCCGAAGCCGCCCGCGCTGCCCACCGCCACCGAGGGCTGGGTGGCCGAGGGTCCGGTGCTCGAGCTGCACGACGGCGCGCACGATGCCGCGCGGCTCGGCGCACTCACGCGTGCGGCGACCGATTCGGGCGAGGTGTTCGTGCTGCGCTTCGACGGCCCGATCGGCCCCACCACCACCCCCGCGGACACCTGGCTGCTGCTCGGTCGCACGCGCGGCGTGCTGCGCGTGGTGACCACGCTCACGCCCGCACCGGGCATGCCGCCCACGACGTGGACCGACACGCTGTTCGCAGCCGGAGGGCTCGTGTCCGCCGCGTACGTGATCCGCACGCTCGAGGGTCACGTCGCAGTCGATCTGCATCTGGCCGAGCCTGTCGTGGCCCGCGCACGCGTCGGCGACGCCGAGCAGCCGCTCACGATCGAACTGCGCCGCGGTGGCGACCCGCTGCCCGCACCAGCGCTCGTCACGCGCGGGCCGGACCTGCTGCTGCTGCAGCCGCGCACGGGGGATCCCGTGGGCCCGCTCACGATCGAGGGCTACGCCCGCGCGTTCGAGAACCACGTGCAGGTGCGCGTGCGCGGCGGCGGCGTGTCGATCGACACGTTCACCACGGCCACCGAGTACCTCGAGATGTGGGGCGAGTACCTGCTCGAGCTGCCGCAGGCGGCCGCAGCGGATACGGTGCAGGTCATCGACCACCACGGCGAGTCCGGCGAGCCGCGCGTGCTCCAGGTGGTGCGGCGGCGGTGAGGCCCGCCTCAGAACCGCCAGCTCAGACCTGCGAGGACCTGCTGCGTGTGGAGTCCGTCACCGCGATCCTCCTCCCACGATCCCGTCGCATACCACCGTGACCCGATCGCCGCATCCAGGGACAGTTCGTTCCACCGAGTACGCGACGTGAGGCCATCGAGACTCTCGCGCGTGCGCCGTTCTCCGGTACTCCAGCTCAACTGACTGCCGGCCCATGGGGAACCTCCGAGTCCGGCTGACCAGAGTCCGCTCTCCGAGGATCCACTGGAGAACACGGAGTGGCGAGCGCGCAGGACCGGAGCCCAGCGACCGCGTCCCATGAGGTCCCCAGTCACCGTGCGGCTGTCGGCGGCATCGCCGCCGCGGAGGAAGCGGATGTCCGCGGTCATGCGGACGGCGCGGATGGGAGTCCACGTCGAGCCCAGCCACGTCCCCTGGCGGTACTGGTCGTCGAACTCCGTCTCAGGAGTCTCGCGGTCGCGCCACAGACGGACGCGCCGCCGATTGTCGACACCCGCGCTCAGATGGACACTGCGATGGGCTTGTACAAGTACCGAGGCATAGCTCGAACTGAAGGAGACGGCCGGTTCTCCCAGGGCACGCTCCCAGGCACGTTGGAAGTCGATCTCCTGCGAGAAGTAGCTCGTGAGCGGGCCGCGGCGACCGGACCCCTGCAGGTACAGGAACTCGCGATCCGGCTCTCCGTGGTCGTAGGAGGCGACGCCGCCGAGCGTGAGCGCCCATCGGTCCGGCCCGCGCGCCGGGCTGCTCGACTCGACGAACGCACCGAACTCGCGGATCGCGCCATCGAGCCCCATGCGAACAGGCTCCGGCTGCGTGCCCGCGAATGCCCCCATGGACCATCGGGTCCCACGATGCTCCACCAGGGCGCCGTCGAACACGCTCACCACGCCGAGTGACGGTGCACTCTGACGCCCGATCGCACTGCGAAGGCCCTTCGCAGGTCCGAGTACGATCGAGGCACGGTGCACTCTCGAGAGCGTTCGGGACTGCGCGTCGCCGTCGTTGCCAGTCACCACGGTCCGCCTGCCTCGCACGTCGAGTAGCAGGTTGCCATGCTCGAATCGTTGCTCCAGACGCACGTCGAGCATGGGTTGCGCGAATCGCGAGCCGCCCGCATCCGCGACCGAGAGGTACTGCGCGCCGATCCGACCCCGCAGCCGGTCCGGCTGCATCGAGGAGCCCTTGGGTGCACGCTCGACCGATGCCGCCGGCCTTGGTGGCTCCGACGCCTCAGGTGAGACGCCTCCGCCGACGAACCGCACCTCGTCGCCCGTCTGGAGCAAGGAAGCGGTGGTGAGCGTGTCGCACGTGGCCCGATGGGACGCGACCGCATCCACTCGCACGACTGCGACGCGCGAAGGGCCGCGCCAGATCGACAGAGTATCTCCTGACAGCAGACCTTCGAGCCGGCCCGCGTTGACGTAGACGCTCGAGCCAGCGAGATACGTGACTCGACCACGCCAAGTCCGCAGGGCTTGCCGCGACGAATCCGGCGCGTTCTGCGCATGCGCTGGGGCGGCGAATGCCAGCGCGGCCAGGATCGTGATGAAGGCGGCGCGATGCATCAGGAGTTCCCGCGAGGGTGGCACGAGTAGCACGCGGAACTCTGATACTGGTAGCCCGACTCGCCGCGATGGTCTCCATCGGTCTTGGCTCGATCACTGTGCGGGTGGCAGGAGAGGCAGGTGAACCGGCTGAAGTCCCCCGGCGTGTCGTGACAGTCCGAGCAGGCGTTCCATTCGCCGCGATGTCGGCCGCTGTAGATCGGGAACCACTGGGAGTCATGATCCCAGCTCGCGGGCGCCCAGGCCGTGGTGTTGTGACAGGACAGGCACTGGAGTGGGAATTGCGCCGCTGCGTGCGACGGATCGGTGGTCGAGGCGTAGTCCGCCTGGTGGCAGGACTCGCAGGCCGTCGCCTTGCCGTCATAGACGCCGTCCCCGTGGCACTGGTCGCACGCCGCCGAGCGGTGGGCGCCCGTCAGCGGGAACGAGGTGGCATCATGGTCATAGGCGGTCGGTTGCCACGCCACGGTGCCATGGCAGACCTGGCACTGAGTCGGGAACCCCGCTGCCGCGTGTGCGGGCGAGGTCGTTGCGTTGTACTCGCCCTGATGGCAGCTGGCGCACGCGGTCGACTTGCCTCGGTAGACGCCGTCCCCGTGGCATTGGGCGCACGCGGCCGAGCGGTGAGCACCCCGCAACGGGAACGCGGATCGGTCGTGGTCGAATCGTGCCGTGCTCCAGGTGAGCGTCGAGTGGCACTGCTGGCAGGCGAGCGGGAAGCCACCGGCAGCATGGTCCGGCTGACGCACGGATCGATAAGCATCCATGTGACAGCTCTGACACTCCGCGCGCGTGTTGACGAACTGCATCTGGCCCTGCGCGGCAGGCCGATGGCATGACTCGCACTCGAGGGCCCCGTGGCTACCGGTGAGCGGGAACCGCGTGAGCTGGTGCTGGCGCACCATCGGGCCGCGGTCGATGAAGCTGCGAGCCGAATGGCAACGCGCACAGTCCGCGCCCATCTCGCCGCGGTGGGGGTCGGTGTGGCAGGACTGGCACTGTGTGTTCGCCGCCTTGAAGTCCAGCGACGTATGGCAGGACATGCAGTCGCCGGTCGCGTGCGCGCCGGTGAGTGCGAAGCCGAACTTGCCGTGGTCGAAGGAGGCGTTCACATGCGCAGGCTTCCAGCCGGATGCGCTGTGGCAGGTGGAACACTCCTCTTCCAGGTTGCCGTGCGGACTCTTCACGCGAGGCGCGATCGCGGCCACTGCCTGCAGGGCGGCAAGGCCGAGCGAGGGGGCCAGGATCAGGGCCGCCGTCAGGCGACGGCGTGCCGTTCGGGCGTCACGAGGCGTGGGATGCATGTCGGACCTCGGCCGTGGAGGAGAGTACTCGCATCGAGCGGTCGGATCCCGGCGGCCGGGCACCCCCACGCGATCCGGTGTCACTGTGGCAGCTCTCGCACTTGCCCGAGAGCGGTCGATATCGCGTCACGGACACTCCCTTCGCATCCCGATCGGTCGTGTGGCATGCGGAGCACTCGGCTCGTGCATGTGCGCCTTCGAGCTTGAACGAGGCATCGCGCTGGTGGTCGAAGCGAACCGCTGGCGAGAACGCATCTGAGCCGTGACAGCGGTCGCATGCTGCGCCCCGCCCCGATGCGAACTGACCCGCGTGCGGGTCGCGGTGACAGTCCGCGCATGCCCGACGAGCGTCCTCGAATGGCAGGTGCTTCGCATCGACCGTGCCATGGGACGCGGTCGGAGCGGGCCGAGTCAGGTCGGTGTGGCATTGCGCACAAGGCACCGCACGATGCGCTCCCTCGAGCACGAAGCGAGCATTCCGGTGGTCGTCTGGCCCGAAGTCGGCGGGTGAGAAGTGCGCGTCGTCATGACAGGCGATGCAGTCCGCCTCGCGTCCACGCGGGCCCTTGGGAGCGAAGCGCCCGGCGTGCGGGTCGCGATGACAGTCGGTGCAGCGTGCGTGGGCCGGACGCAATTGCACACCAGCGGTGCCCAGAGCCAGGGACCCGGGCGTCGCGCGAGGGACGCGCCGGTGGCAGTCGGCACAGGCGGCCTCGAGATGTGCGCCGGTCAGCGGGAATGCCGAGGCCTGATGCGCGGCGAGGGGCAGGATCGACCGAGCGAATCCGCGGACATCGTGACAGCTGGCGCAATCCACTGCCTGGCCAGCGAGCGTGGCCGTCCCCGCGTGCGCGTCCCGATGACAGTCGGTGCACTTGCCAGATGCCGGGCGCGTCACGGCCTGTGCGCCGGAGCGGTGACAGCTCTCGCAGGCCAATCCCGCGTGCCGGCCGCGCAGCGGATAGCGCGTGCGATCGTGGTCGAACTGCTTGCCATCGATGTGATCGAATCCGCTGGTCGAGTGACAGCGGGAGCACTCGGCGCCAAAGCGCCCCGAGTGGGGGTCGCGGTGGCACGAGGAGCATTGCGCGGACTCCAGCGGCTTCCACTGCACCAAGCGCTTGCCGGCGGCGTCGCGGCCGCGGCTCACGGTCTCGCTCGCGTGGCAGGCCAGGCACTCCACCTTGCGATGCAGCCCCGTGAGGGCGAAGCGCGAACGCGAGTGATCGAAACCAGGGGCAGGCTTCCACGCCCTCACATCGTGGCAGCGCTGGCAGTCCGTGCCGATCTGGCCGCGATGCACGTCGTCGTGGCATGAGCGACAGTCGCGCTGAAGTCCGATCCAACTCGTCGATGTGTCCTTCACGCGACGCTTGCCTGCGACGAGTGGCTCGCCCTGAAGCGCGGGTCTGTGGCAGGTCGCGCACTCGAGTCCCGCGTGGGCGCCGGACAACGCGAAACCGGCACGCCCATGATCGAATCGTGCTGGACGGCCCTCCTCGAACGCGACCAGCTCGAACTCGCGGCCACCGTGATCGGGATGGCACGAAGCGCACGTGCGGTCGCCTGTTCGAGCGTGCAACCCGCGTCGCGCCGTACGCAGCGCGGCGATCTCGGTGTGACAGCTCAGGCACCGCGAGTCCATCGACCCGCCACTCCTGGCGTGGCACTGGAAGCACTGCGTCGGGCCATCGAGGGCTGCATGGGGTCGTGCGAGCGGTCCGGGCGAGACCTGTGCAGCCGCGAGGCCGGCGGCGAGCGCGAGCGCGAGCAGTGCGGTGAGGAACGTGCGCATCAGCCGGCCTCGGCACGGGAGGAGGGCGCGAGCGGCACCTCCTTGGTCACGATGCGCACGCCGCACCGCTCGAGGAACGGGTAGGGGGCCTCGCCTCCCACTCGCACGATCACCGTGTCGTTGGGCACGATGCGGGTGTTCCCGTCGTGCTCCACGAGCACGACGTCCTCCCGGATGTCGCGCACCTGGCTCGCCAGCAGCACGTCGATCCGTCCCGCGCCTCGCGCCGCCTCGAGCTTGTCCCGGTTCCGTTCCTTGGCCTTGGCGAAGTCACTGCCGCGATGCGACAGCGTGACCGTGGTGCCGACCTGCGCCGCGAGCCCCAGCGCGGACTCGAGGGCGCTGTCGCCGCCGCCCACCACGAGGAGGCGCTGCCCCTCGAACGCCTCCATCTCGACGATGTCATAGAGGACCTTGGGGCTGTCCTCGCCGGGAACGCCGAGCCGGCGCGGGGTGCCCCGGCGCCCCATGGCCAGCACCACCGCGCGCGCGGTGACCTCTCCGGATTCGGTTCGCACGGTGAGGCCATCGGCATCGCGATCCACGCCGACGACCCGTTGCCCCGTGCTCACGCGCAATCCCGTGCGTGCGAGTACGTCCTGCCAGACCTGCAACAGCGACTCTTTCGAGGCGTCCGACACCCAGAGGTCGCCGTAGAGCGGGATGTTCAGCGGCTCGGCGAACAGCACCTTCTTGCGGGGGTACTTGGCGATCGTGTCCGACAGGTTGCCCTGCTCGAGCACGCGATACGACAGGCCCTGCTTGAGCGCCTCGAGTCCAGCCGAGAGCCCCGCGGGACCCGAACCGACGATCACCAGGTCCAGTCGTGTGGGATCGCTCAGCGCGCGACGCGCGGCCGGCCCGAGCTGCCGCGCGGTGTGCTCCACGGCGAGGCGGCCCTCGTTGACCGCGTTCTTGATGAGCCCGCGGCCACCCAGTTCGCCCACGACATAGAGGCCTGGCACGTTGCTCTCGAAGTGGATGTCGAGGTCCGGCACCTGCAGCCGCTGCACGGCTTCGCCCGACGTCACGAACATCGCACTCACAGGACAGGCACTGACGCACTGACCGTGCCCTTTGCACAGCCCCGGATCGACGACCGCCAGCTTCTGCACCAGCCGGATCGCTACCGGTTCGGGGCACGCATCGACACACGTGCCGCAGCCCACGCACAGGTCGCTCCGCACGATCGCATGCAGCGGCCCTGAGGCTGCGTCTGCGGTCTGCGCCAGCGGTGCGCTGGTGATCTCGAACGCCTGCAGAGGCGCTGCACATGCGGGGCAGGTCGTGCTGTCCGCGGGGATCGCCGCCCGGCAGCGCGGGCACGTCTCGAGCACCGCGCAGACACCGTGCGCCGCGCGGCTTCGCAAGTGCCACAGCACCGCCGCCGCCGTGACGGCCGCGAACGCGAGGAACGTGAGCACTCCGGTCATGGGGAGCTCACTTCGCACCGATGCCGGCGAACAATACTGCGACGACGACGTGGATCGAGACTGCGAGAAGCGCGGTGATCGCAAAAGGACGATGCGCCACGTGCCACAGCGCGAACACCCGGCGGGTCGCATCGAGCATGCGCACTTGCTGTGACAGTGCCAACTCCTGCCTCGCCAGGCCGAGCGCGCGGCCGAGTGAGCGGCCGTCGATGGCAGCGCGGCCTGGTCGAGGCTGGGCGAGCTCGAGACGGAGCCGGGATATGGCTCGTCGCCGCTCGAAGTCGTCCTGCAGCAGACGTCGAAGTGCGCCGAGTGGGCCGAGTGCCTCGCTCGCACCGCCCGCCACCCGCATCACCGACTCGAGCTCCAGCGGAGGGCGACCGGTGGCGGCGGCGATATCCGTGATGAGTGAGCGTCGCTGATTGGCGACCTCCTCTCGCGACAGCTCCACGCCGGACTGGGAACGCGGGATGTGCGTGTAGAGGTAGCGGCCGACGAGGCCCGAGAGAGCGACGATGAACATGGACAGGTAGCCCAAGCCGATCAACCCGTCGAATCGCCACCCCGCATGCACCGCGGCGTAGAGCGGCACCGAGAGCCCGAACACGATATGCACACGGAGCCAGTCGCCGAGCGTGCCCATCCACGCGAGTGCTCGGAGGCCCTTGCGCAGTGGGTACAACCAGAGGAACAGGAATCCAGCGAGCGCCACGATGCCGAGTGCGAGCCCCACCGTGCCTGAGGGACGCAGCAGCCCATGCAGGTCATGCCGCAACCGCGCTCCGAGCGGCGCGACGTAGTACTGCCACCCCCACACGGTGACCGCCGTCGGCACCAGCAGTGCCGTGACCAGCGCGATCCGATCCGCGAACCGCCGACGGTCGGGGCGGCGCGCAGGCGGCGCGGCGGCCTGAGCGGCACGGGGTGCAGCGCGGGAGGCGGACGACACGGAAGCTCCTTGGCGGGCGAGACAGCCTGAGAGCAGGCGCTCAGATGAGAACCCACACGCGGCAGACGGGGGAGGATCCAGCTCCCGCACCAGTCAGGGGGGCCGTCCCGGGGGTCCTACTCCACAGGCTATCGGCGAGTTCGCTATCACAGAACATGCCGGGCGAGCATAAACTTGTCCAGTCGATGTCAAGCAGGCCGGCCGCCGCCGGACCGGCATCACTGGAGCGCGGTCACCACCACGTTGTCGTAGTAGATCGTGCACTGCCCCACGCCGCCGGTGTAGGCGGGGAGCGCCATGCGGCCGCGGCTGCGCGCATCGCGTGGGCCCTCGCGCTCCAGCACGAGTTCACCGTTCACGTGCACGTGGATGCTGCGGCCGCGCATCTCCACGCGCAGGTGGTGCCAGACGCCGTTGGGGTTGGTGACACGCGCCTTGCCCATGGGCCATTCGCGCCGATACATCACCACGTCCTGGTAGCCGCCACTGCGCAGGTCGATGCCGATGCCGCTGCCATCGTCGGCGCGCACCACCACGCCCTTGTCCACACCGCGCATCTGACACACGTCGAGGTCCACGGCCACATCGGTCCACGTGGAGTCACCGAACCACGCCAGCGAGCGCTGTTGCTTCTGGTCCGGCAGGTCGGCGCGCAGCATGCCGCGCCACACGCTCCATACGCCTTCCCGATCGGGTGCCCACTGGCGCAGGTCGCCGCGCGCGAAGTCGTCCTCGAACAGCACGCGGCCCGGGGGGCGCTCGCCACGCGACATGGGTGGCGGCGAGGCCGAGCGCGCCGGGTCGCTGGCATTGCCGCTCGAGAGCAGCAGGCCGAGCAGCACCAGGAACAGCGCGGGCCAGGCGATCATATGGGCGACCTCCATCCGTGGGAACGGCGGCCCTGGGGTCATCGGCCAGCGCCGCGCGGCAGTCCAGCCGCGCAGCGCTGGCTCGGTCCGAGAGCGCCGATTGCTGCGTTGGCTCGTCGTTCGTCGCTGCGACGTAGCTACGCTACGACTCGCTCCTCATCTCCTCGCCGCCTTGCACTCGGCGTTCTCGGACCGAGCCAGAGGGCGGTGCTAGTGGTGCGGCAACGGCTCCGCGGTCGGCAGGACCGTGCTCTCGTCCGCCGGGCGCCGGCGCGCGAAGCGCGCCAGCAGCGAGTACACGATCGGCACGAGGATCAGCGTGAGCAGCGTGGAGAACACCATGCCGCCCACCACGACCACGCCGAGCGGCTTGCGTGACTCGGCGCCGGCGCCGAGGCCGAGCGCGATCGGCAGCACGCCGAAGATCGTGGACAGCGTGGTCATGAGGATCGGACGCAGGCGGATCACCGACGCGCCCACCACGGCCTCGGTCACGCTCTCGCCGTTGGCCACGCGCTGGTTGGCGTACTCCACGATGAGGATGGCGTTCTTGGTCACGAGTCCGATCAGCATGATCAGACCGATCTGCGAGTAGATGTTGAGGCTCATCTGCATCGCCCACAGCGATCCCAATGCACCGAACACGGCGAGCGGCACCGACACGAGGATCGTCATCGGGTGCACGAAGCTCTCGAACTGCCCCGCGAGGACCAGGAAGATGAACGCCAGGGCGATCAGGAACAGCACATTGAGGCCGCCGCTCGACTCGGCGAACTCGCGCGACTCGCCTGCAAGATCGGTCCGCACGCCCGCGGGCAGCGTGCGCTTGGCGATGTCCTGCAGGTCGGCGAGCGCCTTGCCGATCGTGACCCCCGGCGCCAGGTTGGCGTTGAAGGTGGCCGAGCGCACGCGGTTGAAGTGGTTCAGCTCGCGAGGCGACACCTTCTCCTCCACGCGCACGACACTCGCGAGCTGCACCAGTCCGGCGCTGCCGTGCACATACAACTCCTCGATCGTGCGCGGGGTGGCGCGGCCCTCGGTGGGCACTTGCAGGATGACCTCGTACTGCTGGTTGCCGCGCTTGAACCGGCCGATCTCGCGGCCGCCGAGGAGCGACTGCAGCGCGCCGCCCACGTCGGATACCGACACGCCCAGCGCGGCGGCCCGGTCACGGTCCACGCGCACCTCGAGCTGCGGCTTGTTGAGCTTGAGGTCCGTGTCGGGGTTGAGGAAGTAGCCCAGCTTGGCCGCCTCGGCCATGAGCGTGCCCATGGAGCTCTGGAGCTCATCGTAGCTCTCGGCCTGCAGCACGAACTGCACCGGCCGGCCGAATCCGCCGCCGAGGCTGGGCGGATTGATCGGGATCGCGAGCACGCCGGGGATGCCCATCATGCGCGGGAACGTGGCGCCGATGATCTGCTGCGAGGAGCGCTTGCGCTCCTCGCGAGGCTTGAGGCGCACGAACATGAATCCGTCGGTCACACGCCCCGGCCCGCCGAAGCCCAGGCCCGTGGCGGTGAACTGGCTCTGCACCTCGGGCGTCTGCTGGAAGATCACCTCGGCCTGCTGCATGTAGCGATCCGTGTAGCCCATGGTCGAGCCCTCGGGCGCGAACACGAGCGTGAAGATCAGGCCGCGGTCCTCGCTGGGCACCAGCTCCTTGGGCAGCGTGCGGAACAACACCGCCGTGAGCCCCAGCACCGCGAGCGATCCGAGCAGGACCCAGCGCCGGCGGGTGAGAGCGCCCCGCAGCAGCCGCTCGTAGAACTGATGCATGCGCGCGTTCCAGCCCGTGCTGTTGCCGTGCTCGCCGCCGTCGCCGTGCGGCACGTCCTGCGCGCGCAGGAATCGCGAGCAGAGCATGGGCGAGAGCGTGAGCGCCACGAACCCCGAGATCATGACCGACACGGCCACGGCGATGCCGAACTCGTTGAACAGTCGCCCGATCCGGCCCGACAGGAACGCGACCGGGATGAACACGGCCACAAGCGCGAGCGTGGTGGCCAGGATCGCGAATCCGACCTCGGACGCACCGTCGAACGCCGCTTTGAGGCGTGGCTTGCCCATCTCCATGTGCCGGTAGATGTTCTCGAGCATGATGATCGCGTCGTCGACCACGAGCCCGATCGCCAGCACCAGCGCCAGCAGCGTGAGGATGTTGATGCTGTAGCCGAGGAAGTACGTGGCCGTGAACGTGCCGATGATCGACACCGGGATCGCCACTGCGGGCACGAGGGTGGCGCGCAGGCTGCGCAGGAACAGGAACGTGACGAGGAACACGAGCAGCACGGCGATGCCGAGCGAGACCAGCACCTCGTGGATCGCCTCCTCGATGAACGTGCTCGAATCGAACGCGATGTCGAGCCCCATGCCGTCGGGCATGGCCTCGCGCAGGGCCGGCAGCGCCTCCCGCACGGCGCGCGCCACATCGACTGTGGACGCCTTCTGCTGCTTGACCACGCCGATGCCGACGGACGGGATGCCGTTGTAGCGCGTGACCGTGCGCTCGTCCTCGGCGCCCACCTCGACTCTCGCCACGTCGCCCAGTCGCACCGCGCTGCCACCAGTGCGCGAGATCACGATGGCCGAGAACTCCTCGGGCGTGACCAGGTCTCCGCGCGTGCGCACGGCGAACTCGCGCCCGGTGCCCTCGATGCGGCCCGACGGGATCTCGGCGTTCTCGGTGCGCAGCACGCGCTCGACGTCGGTGACCGTGAGCCCCTGTGCCGCCAGTCGCAGCGGATCGAGCCACACGCGCATCGCGTAGCGCCGCTCGCCGCCCACGAACACCGCGCCGACGCCCGGCAGGCGCTGGATGCGCTCGGCCAGCGTGTTGCGGGCCACGTCGGACAGCTCGAGCGTGTTGAAGTTCTTGCCGTTGACCGAGATCCACATGATCGGCTGCGCGTTGGCGTCCTGCTTGGCGACCGTGGGCTCTTCGGAGGTGGCGGGCAGCGAACCGCGGATGCGCGACACGCGATCGCGAACGTCATTGGCGGCCTCGTCGACATCGCGCGCCAGTTCGAACTCGATGGTGATGCGCGACACCTGCTCCTGCGACGACGATGTGATCAGCTTGACGCCCTCGATCGTGGAGATCTGCTCTTCGAGGATGTCCGTGATCTCGGTCTCGACGACCTGTGAGCTGGCGCCGCGGTAGATCGTCGTCACGCTCACGACGCGCGACTCGATGTCGGGGTACTCGCGCACCGGCAGCCGCCACAGCGACAGCAGGCCGAACAGCAGGATCGTGATGCTCATGACCGTCGCGAGGACGGGCCGCTCGATCGAGAGTTGCGAGATCCTCACTTGGAGCCTCCTGCGGCCGCAGGCGTCGCGCCCGCAGCGGCAGCCGGCGCAGGCACGGGCATCACGCGCGCCCCGGGGAAGATCTTCTGGTGTCCCGCGCGCACCACGATCGCACCCGGCGACAGGCCCGAGACGACCTCGACCTGCGCCGCGTCGCGCACGCCCAGCGTGATGTCGGCGCGCTGCACGGTGCTGTCGGGCTGCACGGCGTACACGAACGTCTTATCGCCTTCGGCGAGCACGGCCTCGTCGGGCACCGTGAGCACGCCCGCGCGCTCGGAGAGCGCGGTGTTGACGTCGGCGGACATGCCCGGCTTGAGCAGCCCGCCCGGGTTGGCCACCTCGGCGATCACACCGAACGTGCGGCTCTCCGGATCGACCACGGGCTCCACCACGACGACGCGCCCCGAGAACGTGCGCCCCGGGTACGCGGACACGCCGAGCGTGACCGATGCACCCACGCGGATCGTGGCGGCGAGGCGCTCGGGCGCGGGGAACCGCACGCGCAGCCGGTCCAGCCGCGCGACGCGCGCGATGGGGTCGCCCACGGCCACTCGCGAGCCCACCGACACGTAGCGACGGCCGGCGACTCCCGTGAACGGCGCGCGCACGACCGTCTTGTCGAAGCGCGTCTGCTGCAGCGCCACTTCGGCCTCGGCCACCGCGAGCGCCGCGCGCGACTCGTCACGCTCCCGCGGCGCCGCCAGGTCGCGCGTGAACAACTGCTCGACGCGCTGGTGGCCCGACTGCGCCAGCGCGAGCCGCGCCTGCGCGCGCTCGAGTTCGGCGCGCGCCTCGCGATCGTCGAGCCGCGCCAGCACGGCGCCGTTCTCGATCCCGCGTCCTTCTGCGAACGGCACCTCGAGCACGCGGCCGGCGACCTCGGCGACGACCTCGGCCTCCTGCAGCGCCTCGAGCGAACCCAGGGCGCGGAAAGGATCGCGCAGTGTCTGCCGCTGCAGCGTGACGACCTCGACCGGCATCGGCGGCATGCCGCCGCCGGGGCCGCGACCGCCCGCGCCACCCGCGCCGGCGCCGCGCGAGCAGCTGATGAGGGTGAGGGGCAGCGAGAGGGCGGCGGACAGGGCGACGGCGGCGAGCGGGCGCACGGAGGCGCGAAGGGGGGAGGAGGGCATGGAGCAAGGCTAGGGCCTCACGCTCCGCGGGTCACGGCAGCCGCGACCAGCGCGGGCTGGGGGCCGCTGGACGGCCGCGGGTGTCCGCGATCGGTCAAGGATCGCCAGAATGGCGGGTCGTTCGGCGGCGGGGCCACCTTTGAGTAGTGTCCCGCGCCGAGGCGGGCGGGGGCCCGCGCGAGGCCCGGGAGGCGAGAGATGACCAAGAACCGACTCGAGGCGTTCAGCGACGGAGTCATCGCGATCATCATCACGATCATGGTGCTCGAGATGAAGGTCCCGCACGGCGCCGAACTCTCGGACCTGCGGCCGCTGATCCCCGTGTTCCTGAGCTACGTGCTGAGCTTCGTGTTCCTGGGGATCTACTGGAACAACCATCACCATCTGCTGCACGCCGTGCACCACGTGGATGGCCGCGTGCTGTGGCCCAACATGAACCTGCTCTTCTGGCTCTCGCTCATCCCGTTCGTGACCGGATGGATGGGCGAGAACCACTTCGCGCCAGTGCCCGTGTTGCTCTATGGCGTGGCGCTGCTCGCGTGTGCGATCGCCTACACGATCCTCGTGCGTGCGCTGATCGCGATCAATGGCCGGGACTCGCATGTGGCGCGCGCCATCGGCACGGACAAGAAGGGCTACGCATCGCTCGCCATCTACGTCCTGGGCATCGTGCTGGCCCTGTTCTCACCCTTGGCGGCTGCGGCCTGTTATGTGGCGGTGGCCGTGCTGTGGTTGATCCCGGACCGCCGCATCGAGCGTGTGCTCAAGACCCACGAGTCCTGAGCCGATCCCCGAGGCGGGACTTGTGACAGCCCCGCAGGGGCGGTGCTAGGGTGGGCGAATGGCCAAGAAGCGACGCAACATCGGAGTGATCGGCGTGCCGCTGGACCTGGGCGCGGGCCGGCGCGGGGTCGACATGGGGCCCTCGGCGATCCGCATCGCGGGACTCGAGCGTGAGCTGGAGCAGTTGGGGCACAAGGTCGAGGACTGCGGCGACATCGACGTGATGATCGCCGAGACCCAGAAGGCCGGCAGCACCAAGCTGCGCTACAAGCAGCCGATCCTCGCCGCCAACCGTGCGCTCATGAAGCAGGTCGACAAGGTCATGTCCGAGGGCCGACTGCCGCTCGTGCTGGGCGGTGACCACAGCATCGCGATCGGCTCCGTGGCCGGCTCCACCGGCTTCCACGCCAAGCGCGGCGAGTCGCTGGGCCTGATCTGGTTCGATGCGCACGGCGACTCCAACACGCCGCAGACCACACCGAGCGGCAACATCCATGGCATGTCGCTCGCGGTCTCGCTCGGCTACGGCGACCACGACCTGGTGCATCTGGGCGGCCGCGCGCCCAAGGTGCAGGCGCGCAACACCGTGCTGATCGGCATCCGCGACCTCGACGCCGGCGAGCGCGAGTTCATCAAGAAGAGCGGCGTCACGTGCTACACCATGCGTGACCTGGACGAGCGCGGCATGCGGGACGTGCTCGACGAGGCGATCCGCACCGCCAGCGACGGCACTGCGGGGATCCACCTGTCATTCGACCTCGACGTGGTCGACCCCGTCGACGCGCCGG
Organism: uncultured bacterium; assembly: GCA_902826705.1. Lineage (GTDB taxonomy): Bacteria > Eisenbacteria > RBG-16-71-46 > RBG-16-71-46 > RBG-16-71-46 > CADEFY01. Next base: position 3,084 of record CADEFY010000001.1, on the reverse strand, counting down.
GCACGGGCACGCGCGTGGACGGCGGCATCAGCTACCGCGAAGCGCACCTCGCCATGGAGATGCTGCACGACCGCGCGCTGATCGCCGCGATCGACTTCGTGGAGGTGAACCCGGTGCTCGACACCCAGAACATGACGGGTGTGCTCGCCGTGGAGCTGGCGCAGAGCGCGCTGGGCAAGACGATCCTGTAGCGGAGCTGCGTAGTCGCTACTTCACCACCACCAGCTTGCGCGTGGCGCTGAGCCTGCCCATGTCGAGTCGGTAGAGGTAGCAGCCCGCTCGCAGCCCAGTGGTGGAAATCTGCACCTGCTGCGACCCCGCGGACTGCAGGGCCCGCACCAGCGGCCTCGAGACCGCGCGTCCTTGCAGGTCGTAGAGCGTGAGGCTCACCTGCTGCGGCCCGGCGAGCGAGTAGCGGATCGTCGTGGCGTCGCGCGCGGGGTTGGGGGCGGCGAGGATCGCCAGTAGGTCTGGCGTCGGGGGCGGGTCGGGGGTTCGTGAAGGGCGGATGGCGACGAAGTTCGGCTGCGGGTGTGCTCCCGCGCGGCCGAAGCCGCCTCCCACGTACACGCTCCCCCGGTCGGTCTCGATCGCCCAGACATTGCCATCGATGGTCGGGTACTCCTCTCGCACTCGGCCCGTGCGAGCATCGACCGCCGCGAAGTACTCGCGCGGAACCCCTGAGAGCCCGGAGAAGTAGCCGCCGATGTAAACCGTCGAGTCGGCGGCAGCGAGTGCGTGGACGCTCACGTTTGGAATCGGACCGTAGAGTCCGAGATTCCAATCGGTGATCCTCCCAGCTCCGTCGATGGCCGCAGCGAATGCGCGAGGAGCTCCGTCCACGACCCCGAACTGCCCTCCTACGTATATGGTTCCGTCAAGAGCCGTCACCGCAGAGACGGTGCCATCAGCCCCGGGATTCCAGGGCAAGAGTGCTGCGGTGGCAGGATCCATCGCAGCCAAGGAGAGTCGCGGATGCCCTGCGACCGACAGGTTGAACCCGCCAACGTACACAGCTGTATCGCTGACCACGATGTCTTAGGCCTCAC
>CADEFY010000001.1:0-2025 GCA_902826705.1 uncultured bacterium | reverse complement strand
GGCTGTGCATTCCAGGGTGTGGCAAGCCCGGAGACCGTGTCCCCGACCGCAATTCCCTGTCGACTCTGCCCACCGATCGAGGAGAAGAGCCCTCCGACGATCAGGTCCTTTCCCAGTGGCTCCATCGTCCAGACGCTGGCGTTCGGGCTCGGATTCCAAGCAGTCGCCCTGCCGGTAACCGGATCGAGCGCCGCGAGGCCGTTCCTCTGCTCGCCTCCGACCGAGTCGAAGTAGCCCCCCGCGTAGATCTTGCCGCCGTGGTAGAGCAGGCTCTTCACGTAGCTGTCGGGGGCGGGGTCCCAATCGGTCACGCGCCCCGTTCTGGCGTCGATCGAGGCCAAGCCGTGGCGCAAGACCCAGTCGCCCACCGAAGTGAACCAGCCACCCACGAATATCACGCCCCGCTGCAGAGCCAGCGCGAAGATGAAGTCGTTCGCATCCGGGTTCCACTCGAGACGCGCACCGGTTCGCGCATCCAGTGCAGCCGCCTGAGCGCCCGCCGCACTCGATGCACCCCCCAGTGAGTCGAACGACCCGGCCACGAACAGGGTGTCCCCCGAGCGCGACAACCCCCAGAGATCAGGCCCGAAGGTCGAGTTCCGATGAGCGCGCGGATCGAACGCCGTGGCCTGAGCGGTGGCGAGATCCAATTGCGCCAGCCCGCGACGCGCCTGTCCGCCGAGCCGCGTGAACGAGCCTGCCACGTAGAGTGAGTCGCCGGTGCGCAACATCGCGTGCACATGCGGGCCACCATCTCGCGTGTTGATCGGCAGGCGCGAGAGCTGCGGGTCCCATGGCTCGAGTGCTCCCGTGGTGGTGCTGACCGCGATGAGCCCCATGCGCGCCTCACTGTTCGCGGTCCAGAAGTAGCCGCCGATGTAGAGCGTGGTGTCACGGATGGCGAGAGCGCGCACCCGGTCATCGAGGCTCACCTGCCAAGACGAGAGAGAGCCACTCGTGGCATCGACCATGGCCACGTAGCTGCGCGATTGCCCCGCCACATTCGTGAACCAGCCGCCCAGGTACACGGCGTCGTCCTGGACGAGGATGGCCGAGGGACGCCCATCGGCATCGCAGCGCCATGGCAGCGCGGCATCGTCATCGATGTCCACAGCACCGAGCCGCAGTCTCGGTTGCCCCCCGAGCGAATCGAAGTCCCCGCCCACGTAGAGCGTGCGGCCGCGCAGAGCGAGCGCCCAGACACCGAGATTCGGTTCCGGTGCCCAGTCGGAGACACTGCCATCGGTGAGGATGTGCGCGAGGTTGCGTCGTGGTCGGCTGCCGACGTGCGTGAACGTTCCCCCCACGAACCAACCCCCCTCGCCATCGGCGACCACGGCCTCGACACGGCCGACGATGCGCGGATAGGGCGTGACGGGCTTCGCAGTGGCTCTGTCGAGCGGCACGCCACCGCCAGTCGGCGGACCGACGTACAGGAACGACCCACCGATGTAGATCGTGTCACTTGCCGGGGCGATGGCGAGCACTCGGTCGCCAGGGCTCAGGCCCCAGAGCGTGGAGTCGACGACCTGGGTTCGAGCCACGGCAGGCGCGAGCAGAATCAGGCCTGCAATGAGCAGCAGACTTCGGCCGACTCGAATCATCGGAGGAGTGGCACACGCACGACAGCGGACCCACCTGCGGCGCGCACTCTCGCGAAGTAGAGCCCGGGAGCGACAGGGCGGCCCGACTCGTCGTGGCAGTCCCACAGGAACTCCGATCGAGTCGAGGCCCGCTCACCTCGGGCGATGCGCCTCACCCTGCGGCCGGTGATGTCGAGGATGATGAGCTCGGGCGATGCGGCTACTTCGGACTCGTATGCGAACCGCACACGGCTCGCAGTCGGGCTCGTTTCGAGCAAACGCAGTCGCAGCCCAGGCCGAGCCCCGGGCTCGGTGCTCGCGATGCTGGGATACGCGATCACGAACCGCTGACCGATGGGATCCCAGTGCATGCGAGTGATGCCGATGCCATCGCCTTGATACGCCGCGAAGAAGTGCACCTGCCCGATCTGCAGATGCTCGC